>NZ_JAVRFL010000088.1:0-499 GCF_031845925.1 Micromonospora reichwaldensis
TGGCGGGACCTGACCGACAACGTGAACTCGATGGCGTCCAACCTGACCGCCCAGGTGCGCAACATCGCCTCGGTCACCACGGCGGTGGCGCAGGGCGACCTGTCGCAGAAGATCACCGTGGACGCCCGGGGCGAGATCCTGGAGCTGAAGTCGACGGTGAACACGATGGTGGACCAGCTGTCGTCGTTCGCCGACGAGGTGACGCGGGTGGCCCGTGAGGTGGGCACGGAGGGCAAGCTCGGTGGTCAGGCGCAGGTGATGGGCGTCTCCGGCACGTGGCGGGACCTGACCGACAACGTGAACTCGATGGCGTCGAACCTGACCTCGCAGGTGCGCAACATCGCCCCGGTCACCACGGCGGTGGCGAAGGGCGACCTGTCGCAGAAGATCACCGTGGACGCCCGGGGCGAGATCCTGGAGCTGAAGTCGACGGTGAACACGATGGTGGACCAGCTGTCGTCGTTCGCCGACGAGGTGACGCGGGTGGCCCGTGAGGTGG
>NZ_JAVRFL010000089.1:0-479 GCF_031845925.1 Micromonospora reichwaldensis
GCCGAAGCTCGTCTCGGTGAAGGAGCAGCCGATGCCGAAGATGACGTCGGCCTCGGCGAGGAATTTCGGCACCGCGCGCGGCACCGCGAGGCCGCCGGAGCCGAGCGAGAGCGGATGCGTTTCCGGGAACGACGATTTGCCGCCGAGACTGGTGGTGACGGGGATGGCGAGCCGTTCGGCCAGCCGTTTCAATTGCGGCCAGGCCTGCGCGTAATGCACGCCCTGTCCGGCATAGATCACCGGCCTCTTCGCGTTGACGAGCAGGCCGGCGGCCTCCTTCACTTGGACGGGGTCGGCGCCGTAGCGGGTGCGCATCACCGGCGTGTAGTTCAGCGGCTCCGGCACCTCCTCGTTCCACATATCGGCGGGGATCTCGACGATGACGGGCCCGCCGCGGCCGTTCTTCAATTTGGTGAAGGCGCGGCGGAAGATGTTGGTGACTTCGGCGGCGAGGATGATTGGCTCGGACGATTTCGAGA
>NZ_JAVRFL010000009.1:0-195664 GCF_031845925.1 Micromonospora reichwaldensis
ATGGTGGAGAGCTCGGCGATCTCCTTGCGGAGCTTCTCCTGCTCGGCCTCCAGCTCGATCCGGTCGTACTTGGTCAGCCGGCGCAGCGGAGTGTCCAGGATGTAGGTGGCCTGGATGTCGGAGAGCCGCAGCAACGACGCCTCCGAGGTGACGAAGGTGAGCGTCTCCGCGCCGTCGGTGAGCCAGGTCGCCCCGACCACCTCGTCGCCCTCCCGCAGGCCGATCACCTCGAACTCGTCGGAGCGCACGGGCCACTCCGGCGCGCAGACCTTGACCACGCCCTGCCGGGTGCCCAGGGCGAGGCCCGGGGAGCCCTCGGCCGTCGGCCCGAGCGGCGCCAGCCCGACCACGGTCTCCCCCGGTTCCAGCGGCACCAGCTCGGCGGCGGCCATCCCACCGCGCAGCGACACCGTCCCGGCCTGCTCCGGCAGCACCGGCAGCGGCAGCACGTCGACCTTGAACGCGCGGCCGGCGCTGGTCACCAGCAGCACCTTCCCCCGGGCGGTGGAGTGCACGACGGCGCGTACGGCATCGTGCTTGGTCCGGCCGTGCCGCCGGCGACCCTCGGACGCCTCCTCCGACTCTGCCGCCGTCCGGGCGACCAGCCCGGTCGCGGAGAGGATCACCTGGCAGGGGTCGTCGGCGACCTCCAGCGGGCCGGCCGGCGCGGACGCGGCCAGCACCTCCTTGAGGTCACCGTCGACGAGCGTGGTGCGCCGCGCCGCGCCGAACTGCTTCACCACCGCCGCCAGCTCGTCGGAGACGACCTTCTTCAGCACCTTCGGGTCGTCGAGGATGGTGGAGAGCTCGGCGATCTCCTTGCGGAGCTTCTCCTGCTCGGCCTCCAGCTCGATCCGGTCGTACTTGGTCAGCCGGCGCAGCGGAGTGTCCAGGATGTAGGTGGCCTGGATGTCGGAGAGCCTGAACTTCTGCATCAGGCCGTCCTTGGCGGCCTGGGCGTCCTCGCTGGCCCGGATGAGCTTGACCACCCTGTCGATGTCGAGCAGCGCGATCAGCAGGCCGTCGACCAGGTGCAGCCGCTCCTGGCGTTTGCGCCGGCGGTACGAGCTGCGCCGGGTCACCACCTCGTAGCGGTGGGCCAGGAAGACCTCCAGCAGCGCCTTCAGCCCGAGGGTCTGCGGCTGCCCGTCGACCAGCACCAGGTTGTTGACGCCGAACGACTGCTCCAGCGGGGTGAGCCGGTAGAGGTCGGCGAGCAGCGCCTGCGGGTTGACGCCGACCTTGCACTCGACGACCAGGCGGGTGCCGCTCTCCCGGTCGGTGAGGTCCTTGACGTCGGCGATGCCGGTGAGCCGCTTGGTCTTGTTGACCTCGTTGGTGATGGCCGCGATGACCTTCTCGGCGCCGACGCCGTACGGCAGCTCCACGACGGTGATCGCCTGCCGTCCCCGGCTGCCCTCCAGCGGGCCGATCTCGACCTTGCCCCGCATCCGGACCACCCCGCGCCCGGTCTCGTAGGCCCGACGCACCTCGTCGAGCCCGAGCAGGAGCCCACCGGTGGGCAGGTCCGGACCGGGGACGAACTCCATGAGCTTGTCGAGGGTGGCGTCGGGGTGGTTGATCAGCCAGCGGGCGGCGGAGACCACCTCGCCGAGGTTGTGCGGGATCATGTTGGTCGCCATGCCGACCGCGATCCCCGACGCGCCGTTGACCAGCAGGTTGGGGAACGCGGCGGGCAGCACGGTGGGCTGGGTCAGCGAGCCGTCGTAGTTGGGCTCGACGTCGACCGTGTCCTCGCCCAGCTCGCCGACGAGCAGCATCGCCTCGCGCGACATCCGCGCCTCGGTGTATCTCGAGGCCGCCGGCCCGTCGTCCGGGCTCCCAAAATTTCCGTGCCCGTCGATTAGTGGCGCGTTCAGGGAGAAGCCCTGGGCCAGGCGGACCATCGCGTCGTAGATCGCGGTGTCGCCGTGCGGGTGGTACTTGCCCATCACGTCGCCGACGATGCGCGCGGACTTCACGTGCCCCCGGTCGGGGCGGTGCCCCTGCTCGTGCATCGACCACAGGATGCGCCGGTGCACCGGCTTGAGGCCGTCGCGGGCGTCGGGCAGGGCCCGGGAGTGGATCACCGAGAAGGCGTACTCCAGGTAGGAGTCGGAGACCTCGGTGACCAGCGGGTTGTCGAAGACCCGCGCGCCGGCCTGGTCGAAGGCGGACAGGTCCACCTTGGCGCGGTCGTCCTTGCGGCGTGCCATCGTTCAGCTTCCCTCTCGGCGGGTGGTGCTCATGCGTCGATCGCCTCGCGGTCGACCCGGTCGGCGGAGTCGATCAGCCAGTTGCGGCGCGGCTCGACCTTCTCCCCCATGAGCAGTTCGAGGATCCGCTCGGCGGCGTCGACGTCGTCGAGGGTGATCCGGCGCACGGCCCGGGTGGCCGGGTTCATCGTCGTCTCCCACAGCTCGTCGGCGTCCATCTCGCCCAGGCCCTTGAACCGCGGGATCGGGGTGACGATCTGCTTGCCGGCCTTCTCCAGCTTGCGGACCGTGGCCTCCATCTCGGCCTGGGTGTAGGTGTAGATCGTCTGCGGGTTGCGCCCCCTGGTGGTGATCTTGTGCAGGGGCGGCATCGCCGCGTAGAGCCGGCCGGCCTCGATCAGCGGTCGCATGTAGCGGGCGAAGAGCGTGATCAGCAGGGTGCGGATGTGCGCGCCGTCGACGTCGGCGTCCGCCATGATCAGCACCCGGCCGTAGCGCATGGCGGACAGGTCGAACGTGCGGCCGGAGCCGGCACCGAGCACCTGCACGATGGCGGCGCACTCGGCGTTGTCCAGCACCTGCTGGAGGTTGGCCTTCTGCACGTTGAGGATCTTGCCCCGGATCGGAAGAAGCGCCTGATATTCGGCAGATCGGGCAAGTCGCCCTGTCCCGAGTGCGCTGTCCCCCTCCACGATGAACAGCTCACTGCGCGCGATGCCCGCCGCGCGGCAGTCGACCAGCTTCGGCGGCATCGACGCGCCCTCCAGGGCGGTCTTGCGCCGGGCGGCGTCCTTCTGCTGCTTCTGGGTCAGCCGTACGCGCGCCGCGTCGACGATCTTCTGCAGGACCGTACGCGCCTCGGCCTTGGTCCGGCGGTCCTCCAGCCACGCCTTCAGGTGCTGCTCGACCAGCCCCTGGATCACCTTCGTGATGCCGGCGGTGGAGAGCTCGTCCTTGGTCTGCGAGGTGAACTGGGGCTCCGGGATCCGGACGTGCACGACCGCGGTCATGCCCTCCAGGACGTCGTCGAGGGTCGGCGGGTCCTCCTTGGCCTTGAGCAGGCCACGGGTGTTGCGGACGGCGTCGGCGAGGGTACGCGCCAGGCCCCGCTCGAAGCCCTTGCGGTGGGTGCCGCCGTGCGCGTTGCGGATGGTGTTGGTGAAGCACTCGACGGTGCGCTCGTAGCCCGTGCCCCAGCGGAAGGCCACCTCGACCTCGGCCCGACGCTGCACGTTGGACTGCATGACCCCGTTGGCGTCGGCGGCGTTCTCCCGGTAGGTGCCCTCGCCGGTGACCATCAGCATGCCGGAGACGGGCCGGTCGCCGGCCGGGGCGAGGAACTCCACCATGTCCGTCAGGCCGTCGGGGTAGTGGAAGCTCTCCTCGGTCGGCTCCTCGCCGGTGTGGTCGCGCAGCGTGTAGCTCACGCCCGGCACCAGGAACGCCGTGTTGCGCAGCTTCATCCGCACGGCCTCGGCGTCCAGGCCGGCGCCGGTCTCGAAGTAGCGTGCGTCGTGCCACCAGCGGATCGAGGTGCCGGTGCGCTGGCCGCGCTTCATCGCGCCGACGATCTGGAGCCCGGGGCCCGGGGTGAACGCGGCGTCGGGGCCGTCGCCGTCGAAGATCCCCGGCACGCCGTGCCGGAACGACATCGCGTGGACCTTGCCGCCCCGGCGGACGGTGACGTCGAACCGGCGGGACAGCGCGTTGACCGCCGAGGCGCCCACGCCGTGCAGACCGCCGGAGGTCTTGTAGCCGGAGCCGCCGAACTTGCCGCCCGCGTGCAGCCGGGTGAGCACCAGCTCGACGCCGGAGATGCCGGACTTCGCGTGCACGTCGGTGGGGATGCCCCGACCGTCGTCGTCGACCTGGACCGAGCCGTCGGCGTGCAGCGTCACCTCCACCTTCGTGGCGTGGCCGGCGACGCCCTCGTCCGTCGAGTTGTCGAGGATCTCGTTGACGAGGTGACCCACGCCACGGCTGTCGGTGGAGCCGATGTACATGCCGGGCCGCTTGCGGACGGCGTCCAGCCCCTCGAGGTGCGTGAGGTCGTCGGCCCCATACAGGGTCTCAGGCTCTGCGGTCAACTGGTCGTACTCCCAGGTCTCGGCGATGTGGTGCCGCGTCCGACGTCGTCGGCCGGCCGGCGCGCCGCAGCGAGCCTAACCGGGAGATGCGACAGGACGACGGCGCCCCGCAGCGAGGCACGCGCCTCGTCGTGGGTCGGGCCCGGGCGGCAGGGTAACGCGTTCCGTCCGGTTCCGACGTGTCGGAGCCACCGTGACCGGTTTGGGTGCGGGGCCGGTCGCGGGCGTTCCACCCGGACAACAACGATGCGGTGGCCGGCCTTCCCCCACGCGGCGGACGCCCCGGAGCGGCGCTCCGACCGCCGACGCCCGCGGGGCCGCGGCCAGGGCGAGTGTGTCCCTCTCGGAAAGATCTTGTTACGGGCCATTGACGCCCGTCGTGCCGGAGTGATCTGATCGCGCCCTCGGAGGATCTTTCACGTTTCGATGGACAGTTAGGGGACGACATGTCCAGGTTCCGTCGTACCGCACTCGCGGCGGCGCTCGCCGTCGCCACCGCCACCCTGTCGACCGCCGTCGGGCTGAGCGCCCCGGCCTCGGCGGCCCCGCCCACCGCCGCGGTGGCGCTCGGCGACAGCTTCATCAGCGGCGAGGGCGCCGGGGCGTACACCCCGGTGGCCGACGCCAACGGGGTCGCCCAGGGCTTCCCGGGCTGGACCGCCGCGAACAACAACGCGTTCTTCTGCCACCGCTCGGCGAACGCCTCACTGCACCGGGCCAACCTGCCGGGCATCCAGGACCGGTTCAACCTCGCCTGCTCCGGCGGGCAGCCGCACGACATCGCCGCCGCCTCCTCGGCCCGGGCCAACGGCCGCCAGGTGGCCGCCCAGCTCGACCAGCTCCGCGCGGTCGGCCGGACCCACGACATCGACCTGGTGCTGCTCGGGCTCGGCTCGAACAACAGCTCGTTCACCTTCGGCAACGTCGCGGAGAAGTGCGCCAACCGGTTCATCGCCGACGCCTGGACCGGCTGGTGGGAGTTCTGGGCCTACCTGGGCGGGCCGGTGGAGCAGAAGCCCTGCACCGACGCCGACCTGGCCACCGCCGCCCAGTGGAGCGCCGCGACCGCGGAGACCACCTCGGCCGTACGCCAGCTTCTCACCACGCTGCGCGAGATCGACGCCGACGGTCAGCACCGGATCGTCCTGCAGGACTACACCAACCCGCTGCCGTTCGACCTCGAGGCGCGCTTCCACGAGGAGGACAGCCGTGACGACACCCGGGACAAGTTCCGCGCGCTGGGTGCCGAGCGGTACGCGGCCGGCTGCCCGATCCACCGGGCCAGCCTGCTGCCGGGGCACCGCTTCTCGCAGGGGCTGGGCACCCTGGTGAAGTCCACCCGGGACACCCTGGCCGCCGAGTTCCCCGGCGCGGACCTGGTCTACCTCAACGTGCAGCGGGCCTTCGACGGCGCCCGGCTCTGCGAGTCGGGAACCAGCCCGGCCGGCACCCTGGCCACCCCGATCCGGCTGCAGGACAGCCCGCCCAACGGCGTCTTCGTCACCAGCCTCTCCGGCAAGGACAAGATCGCCATCCAGCGGATCGCGAACACCTGCGTGAGCTACTTCCAGACCTGCCAGGAGTCGTGGCACCCGAACGCCGCCGGCCACCAGGTGCTCGGGCAGTGCCTGACGGGCGCGGCCACCACCGGTGCGCGTTCCGTGGCCTGCGTCCGCGCCGGGGACGGCTCGATCACGGTCTCCTGACCGCGACCCCGTCCCGGAACCCCGTGCCGCCCGGCGCGGGGTTCCGCCACGTCCGGGCCCGGAACGGACCAACGCGGCAACCGTGAGTGGCACCGGTCCGACGGCCACGGACCACCGGCGCGGCCAAGGCCACGGCCACGGCCGATCGCCCCGGCCACGGACCACCGGCGCGGCCACCGACAGCCGGCTCGGTCACGGACGACCGGCGCGGTCACGGGCGAGGATGGATCAGTCGCGGGTGGCCACGCCGAGCACGTGCGGGGCGGCCGGGGCCGGGAGTCGGCTGTCGGGAAAGCGGAACGCGTCCAGCTCGGTGACGGTGAAGCCCGCCGCCCGGATCGCGGCCACCGTGTCGCGGCCCGTGTGGCAGCCGCCGCAGAGCAACGGCCAGACGGTCGCGTCGGCCAACCGCTGCACGCGGCGCAGGCCGGGACTCTGCGCGCGTACGTGCTCGAAGAAGCGCACCTGCCCACCGGGCCGCAGCACCCGGCGGGCCTCGCGCAGCGCGGCGGCCTGGTCGGCCACCGAGCAGAGGACCAGGGAGAGCACCACCGCGTCGGCGTCGCCGTCGGGCGCCGGCAGCGCCTCGGCGAGGCCGTCGACCACCTCGACGGGTACGGGGGCCGCGCCCGCCGCCTCCCGGGCCGCCGCCCGGAGCCGGGGCTCCGGCTCCACCGCCAGCACCCGCTCGACGGTGCCCGGGTAGTGCGCGAAGGTGCGGCCGTTGCCGGCGCCGACCTCGACCACCCGGCCCGCGAGGCCGGCGACGAGGCGGCGCCGGTGAGCGGCCGCGCCGGCGCGGTCCATCGCCACGCTCGCCCGCTGGAACACCCGGGCGAAGACCGGGTGGGAGACCTCGTTGGCGGGCATCGTCACTCCTCAGACCGGACCGGGTACGGCCGGCCGGGCTCCGGCGGGCCCGACAGGCGACGGCGGCGCGTGGGGCTCCGGCGGGCCCGGCACGGTCGCGGAGGGCGACGCGTCGCGCCCCGGCGGCCTCCCGGACGGCGTCGCGTCGCGCCCGGGCAACCCTTCGGACGGCGCCGACCGGGGGCGGGGCAGGCCGAGGGCGAGCAGCGCCGGGCCGGTCGGCCCGGCGACGAGCTCGCCGAGGGTCACGTCGTCCAGCACGGCGAGGAAGGCGTCGCGGGCGCGGCGCAGTTCGCCCCGCAGCCGGCAGGCCGCGCGCAGCGAGCAGGCCGGCTCGTCGCAGGACACCACCTCGTCGTCGCCCTCGAAGGCCCGGACCACGTGCCCGACCGTGGCGTTCCCGCCGTCCTCGGCGAAGGCCACCCCGCCGGAACGGCCCCGGATGGTGACCAGCACCCCGAGCCGCTGCAACCGCTGCACCACCTTGGCGACGTGGTTGCGGGGCAGGTCGAGCTGGTCGGACAGCTCGTCCACGGTCATCCGTCGCGGGTTCGCGGCGGCCAGCATGGCGATGCGCAGCGCCATGTCGGTGGACCGGTTGAGCTTCACGCCTCGACCCTAGCCAGCGCCGTCGACCGCCCACCACGGCCGACCGGGCCCCGGGTGTGATCCGGACGACCCTCGACCCGGGACCTTCGGCCCTGAAGAGGTATTTCGAATACCTGTTTTGCTGTCGGGGCCCGAGCGGTTCAGCCCAGAAGGAGACAGTCGTGCTCTCGGAGTCCTCAGCAGCAGTGGTGACGGCGACCCTGCCCGCCGTGCAGGCGCACGGCGAGGCGATCACCGGCCGGTTCTACCAGCGGATGTTCGACGCGCACCCCGAACTGCTGAACATCTTCAACCGCAGCAACCAGGCCACCGGCACCCAGAAGGCCGCCCTCGCCGCCGCCGTGGTCGCGTACGCGGAGCACCTGACCGGCGGCAGCCACGCACCGTGGGGGCCGATCCTGGACCGCATCGCGCACAAGCACGCCTCGCTCGGCATCACCGCCACCCAGTACACGATCGTCGGCCGGCACCTGCTCGCCGCCGTCGGCGAGGTGCTCGGCGACGCCGTCACCGACGAGGTCGCGGCGGCCTGGGACGAGGTCTACTGGCTGCTGGCCTGCGAGCTGATCGCCCGGGAGGCCCGCCTCTACACCGTGGCCGGGCTGGCCGAGGGCGAGCCGGTCTGGCGGGACTGGCGGGTCGTCGCCCGGGCCACCGAGGCGCTGGACGTCGTGTCGTTCACCCTGGTCCCGGCCGACGGCGGCCCGGTGCCCACCTTCGTCCCGGGCCAGTACACCTCGGTCGCCGTCGACCTCGACGGCGGGCGCGGACAGCAGATCCGGCAGTACAGCCTCTCCGGCCGTCCCGGCGCCGACCACTGGCGGATCACCGTCAAGCGCGTACGCGGTGTCGGCGACGCCCCCGACGGCATGGTCTCCACCTTCCTGCACGAGCGCGTGGGCGTCGACGACGTCCTCCGGCTCAGCCCGGCGTTCGGCGAGGTCAGCGCGGTGGCCGGGGAGGGCCCGCTGCTGCTGGTCAGCGCGGGCATCGGCCTGACCCCGGCGATGGCCGCCCTGGAGCACCTGGCCGCCACCGAGCCGCAGCGCCCGGTGGTGCTGGTGCACGCCGACCGGGCCGGCGCGGCGCACGCGTTCCGCGGCGAACTGCCGCGCCTGCACGCCGCGCTGCCCAACCTGCGCACCGCCCTCTGGTACGAGGACCTCACCGACGGCGAACTGGCCGGGGTGACCGCCGAGGTCATCCCGGGCCGGGTCGACCCGGCGTTGATCCCGCTCTCCCCCGACGCCCACGTGCACCTCTGCGGGCCGCTGCCGTTCATGAACACCGTCCGGGGCGGCCTGCTGCGCCGGGGGGTGCCGGTGGAGCGGATCGCCTACGAGGTCTTCGGTCCGGGCATGCTCCACGACGACCGGTCCTGACCGGCTGCGACCGGCCGGTCACGGGCGGTGGGGCGGTTCGCCCCGCCGCCCGCCGGCCTCTCCACACCCGACGGACGTTCCGTCAGGACGAGCCGGGCAGGCGGCGGTTAGGAGGGGAGGCCGAGGGTAGGGACTCCAGCGGCGGGGTCCGCCAGGCGGCGAGGAGACGCCCCGGGGCTCGACCGGGTCCCCGCCGACGGGCCGGCCGATGGAGGAAGCACATGCGTATCGCGATGATCTCGGAGCACGCCAGTCCGCTCGCCGTCGGAGGGGTGGAGGAGTCCGGCGGTCAGCACACGCACGTGGCGGAGCTCGCCGCCGCGCTGGCCGGCGAGGGACACGACGTCCGCGTCTACACCCGCCGGGACTCCACCGTCCCGCCCGACTCCGTCGTCACCCCGGACGGCTACCGGGTGTGCCAGGTGCCGGCCGGTCCGGCGCTGCGGGTGCCGAGGGACGAGCTGCTGCCGCACCTGGGCGAGTTCGGGCGCTGGCTGGCCGGTCAGTGGCGCGACGGCGGCTGGGCGCCGGACGTGGCGCACGCCCACTTCTGGACGAGCGGGCTGGCCACCCTGCACGCCGGCCGGCGCACCGGGGTGCCAGTGGTGCTGACGTACCACAGCCTCGGCTCGGTGAAGCGGCGGTTGCAGGGCGCCCGGGACACCAGCCCACCGGGCCGGGTGGGCTACGAGCGGGCCCTGGGGCGGGCCGCCGACCGGATCATCGTGCAGTGCCAGGACGAGGTCGGCGAGCTGGTCCGCCTCGGCGTGCCCCGGTCCCGGATGACGCTGGTCCCCGCCGGGGTCGACCAGGAGCTGTTCCGTCCCGACGGGCCCGTCGCCCCGCGCGACCCGGCCCGCCCCCGGATCATCACCGTCGGCCGGCTGGTGGAGCGCAAGGGCATCCAGGACGTCATCCGGGCGCTGCCGGCCGTGCCGGACGCCGAGTGCGTGGTGGTCGGCGGCCCGCCGGCGGAGTTGCTCCCCGCGGACGGCTTCGCCCGCCGGCTCCGCGCGCTCGCCGAGTCCTGCGGGGTCGCCGACCGGGTGAAGCTGCTGGGCGGGCTGCCCCGGGAGGAGCTGGCCCCGTGGTACCGCTCGGCGGACCTGCTGGTGGCCGCCCCCTGGTACGAGCCGTTCGGGCTCACCCCGCTGGAGGGCATGGCGTGCGGCGTACCGGTCGTCGGCACGAACGTCGGCGGGATCGCCGACACCGTGGTCGACGGCCTGACCGGCGACCTCGTGCCACCCCGGGACCCCCGGGCCCTCGGCACCGCGGTCCGCCGGCTGCTCGCCGACAAGGTCCGCCGCTTCGCGTACGCGACGGCGGCACTGGACCGGATCCGCAACCGGTACTCGTGGAAGCGCTGCGCCGAGCAGCTGAGCACGGTCTACGCCACGGTCAGCACGGTCGGCCGGCCCGCTCCGGCGGTGGCGTAGCGCAGGGTGGTGGTGGGCGGCCCCCGGTCGACGCCCGGGGGGCGTGACGCCCACCACCCCACGGTTACCCGTCGGTAGCCTCGGGCCGTAGCCTGGGCCGGTGAACGCGACGGGGGAATACCGGCAGGAGTTCGTCGAGGTCGACGGGGCCCGCATCGGGCTACAGGTGTATCCGGATCCGGAGGGCGTCGCCGACGCTCCGCTGGTGCTGATCACGCCCGCGATGGGCGTCCGGGCGCGCTACTACCGGCCGTTTGCCGCCGCGCTGCGCGCCGCCGGCCTGGCCGTGGCGGTGGCCGACCTGCGCGGCACCGGGGAGAGCACCCCGAAGCCGGGCCGCGCCTGCCGGTACGGCTACCCGGAACTGGCCGCCGACGTCGGCGCCGCACTGGCGGCGCTCAAGTCCCGGCGGGACGGGCGCAGGACGCTGCTGCTCGGGCACTCCCTCGGCGGGCAGGCGGCGCTGCTGCACCTCGCCCTGCACGGCGACCACGACGTCGACGGGCTGGCGCTGGTCGCCGTCGGCGTACCGTGGTGGCGCAGCTACCCGGGCCTGCGCGGATACGGCGTCCTGCCGTACACCCAGGGGATCGCGGCGACCGCCCGGCTGCTCGGCGTCTGGCCGGGCTGGGGCTTCGGCGGCCGGCAGGCGCGCGGGGTCATCCGGGACTGGGCGTACACCGCGCGGACCGGGCGCTTCCCGCACCTCGACGGGGTGGACGCCGAAGCGGCCGTGCGGGCGCTGCGGACCCCCGTCCTCGCGGTCAGCGTCGACGACGACCAGTACACCCCGCACGAGACCGTCGACCACCTGTGCGCGAAGCTGGCCGCGGCGCCCGTCGCGCGCGAGCGCTACACGCCGGCGCAGGCCGGCGCCCGGATGGACCACTTCACCTGGGTACGCGCGAGCGCCCCGCTGGCGGCCCGGGTGGCCCGCTTCGCCGCCGACCTGCCGGCCCGCTGACCTGGCGGGACGCGACCGGTATCTGCGCCACCGCGGCGTATCGGCAGGTCACGGGCGGGATTAGCCGGCCGGGCGGCGGGTATGCCGCACCGCCCGACACGGTGGAAGGGGATCAGATGTCCGAACGGCACACCGCACTGCGTTCGATGCACGACCTGGGCCTGGCGGCCTGGTTCGGGGGCTCCCTGATGGGAGCGTTCGGCGTCAACGGCGCGGCGGCACAGATGAACGACTCGACCCAGCGGTTGCCGATGGCCTCGGCCGGCTGGGCCCGGTGGACCCCGGTGAACGCCGCGGCGATCGGCGCCCACCTGGCGGGGGCCGTCGGGGAACTGGTGACGGAGAGCCCCCGGGTGGCCGCCCAGTCGGGGGTGGCCCGGGCCAGCACGCTGAAGACGGCGTTGACGGTCGGCGCGCTCGCGGTGACCGGCTACAGCCGACTGCTCGGCATGAAGCTGGAGAAGGCCGGCGGGCCGGCGGTCGAGGGGGTCACCGAGCCGAACTCGCACACGCCGTCGAACGTGGCGTCGTGCCAGCGGCAGATGCGGATGCTCCAGTGGGCGATCCCGGCGATGACCGGGGCGCTCATCGTGATGACCGCGTACATGGGCGAGCAGCAGAAGCCCGGCGAGGTGTTCCGGGGAATGCTCGGACGCGTCGGCGGCATGCGGAACGCCCCGAAGGGGATGGGCGCGCTCATGGCGATGGGCGGGGCCAGGCAGAAGCGGATGGCGAAGTCCGGCCGCTGCTGACCGACGTGCCGCCGGACGGCGTCCCGCCGACTCCTCGGCGGCGGGGCGCCGCTGCGCGCGTCCCCACCCGCCGGCACCGCAGCCCCGGGGCGCCGACGAGGCATGACCGCCCCGGTGACGGGCACTCGGGGCCGGTACCGGCGGACCGAACAGCGAGGTGGTCATGACGGCAGGAGAGGAACGCGGCGGGGGCCGACGCCCACCGGAGGCGACCACGCCCTGGGTGACCAGGGACGGCATCGACATGGAGCCGCCGTGGGGCGTCGGTGAGCACGACCCCATGAACGAGGGCAGCGAGGAGACCGCCGTGCCGGAGGGGCGGCGCGGTGAGCGGCGGGCGGACGAGCCGGCGGGACCGTCCGGCCCGGCCGGGCGGCACGGCTTCGGCCCGGTCGAACCGACGCCCACGCGGCCGGCGGGCCCCGGCGCGCCGCCCGACCCGGCGCCGGCCCGACGGTCCTTCCCCGACGCCGCCGACGTCGAGGAGCGGACGGAGGACGCGCTGCGGACCAGGGGCCGACGTTCCTGACCGGCACGCCCCGGCACGGGACTGCACGAGGCGTGGCTCCTCGACCTGGACGCCGCGCTGCGCGGACGGGACCGCCCCCGCCGGAAGGCCCGGCGGTCAGGCGTGCCCCGCCGCCCGCAGCAGCCGGAGCTGACCGATCTCGGCCACGTTCTTCATCAGCTCGGCGTTGGCCCAGGCGAGCATGTGCGCCACGGTGTGGCCCGGGTCGTCCTGCCACGGGAACGGCGCGGTGCCGTCGAGGTCGGCGTCGGTGAGCCGGTCGAGGTGCCCCAGCCACTCGGCGCGCAGGCCCCGCAGCCAGGCGACCGTCGGCTCGCCCGCGCCCGGCCAGCGCACGTCGGTGCGCTGGCGCGGTGGCCGTCCCCCGAGATGGTCCATGGTCACCGTCCACCACCAGCCGATGTGCCAGGACAGCCAGCCGATCGTCGGAACCGGCACGGGGTCGGGTTCGGTGTCGGCCCAGTCGGGTGTCCAGCCGCCGGCGGGGTCGCGACGCACCGTCCAGCAGTGCTCGGCCGGTTCCCAGAGGAAGTCCGCCGCGTCGAGGCGCTCGAGGTGGTACTCGAACAGCGACCACGTCAGGTCGAACTGCCAGCGCAGGAGCGCACGGGAGGTTGCCGCCATCCGGCGATCATGCCCGAGGGCACCGGCCCGGTCCACGGAATTGGGCCTCGCGCGACGGGGTCAGCCGCCGGCGGTGTCCTCTCCGGCGACCTCGGCCGGGTCCGCCGCCACCGGGTGACCGGTGTCGTCCACCAGAGCGGGCGCCATGCTGCCGCCGTGCGCCTCCTGCGCCTCCCGGGTCTCGCGCGCCGCCGCGTCCCCCGGTACGCCGGGCGTCGCCTCTTCGAGGTGCTCCTGCCGCTGCTCACCCATCACCGCGTCCCCTTCCGTCGCTCACGCCCCCGCCGGTACCCGGGCGGCCGGCGGGGAAACCTGGCCGCCACGCCGACGATCCCGGGTGGGGCCGGCGCGTGCTCAGGAGGGCGAACCGGCTCCCGCCCGGTCGCGTCCCGCCGGGCGGACCCCGAGCAGTTCCGCGAGTCGGGCGGCGTCACGCTGGGCCTGGTCGCCGCAGCAGTTGTTGAACAGCGCGTGCAGCTCCCCCGCCTGCCCGGCCAGCTCGACCAGGAGTTCCGACCAGCGGCGCAGTTCCTCGTCGCCGTACGCGTAACGGAACTTCTCCTGCTTGTCCCCCGTCTCCCAGGCGGTGCTGTGTCCGTGGAACCGGACGACCGCCAGCTCCGCCGTGGCGAACAGGATGGGCGGCACCGACGAGGCGTGCCCCTGCGGCATGTCGACGCAGACGAACGACAGCCCGCGCTCCCGCAGGAACCCGAGCGTGTCCAGCGCGGCGGTGCCGTCGAACCAGGACGCGTGGCGCAGCTCGACGGCGACCCGCCACGGCTGGCACCGCTCCGCCAGCTCGGCGATGCGCCGCTCGGCGGCGGCCCCACGGGCCAGCCACGGCGGAAACTGGAGCAGGACCGCGCCGAGCCGGCCGGCCGCCGCGATCGGGTCCAGCGCCGCCCGGAACCGGTCCCACAGCTCGTCGTACGCGGCCGCGGGGAGGTCCCGGCGGCGGATCCGGCTCGGGCCGCCGGCCGGGCGCAGGTCGCGGGGCAGCGCCGCCACCGGTGTCGGGTGACCGGTGAAGAGGCTGAACGCCTTGACGTCGAAGGTGAAGCCCTCGGGCGTGGCGTCCACCCAGCCTCGCGTCGTCTCCGGCACGGGCACCGCGTAGTAGGAGGTGTCCACCTCGACCAGCGGGAAGCGCCCGGCGTAGAAGTCGAGCCGACCGGCCGGGGTGGTGGCCGCGCGGGGATACCAGCCCGAGCGCAGCAGCATCTGGTCCGCCCAGGACGACGTGCCCACCTTGATCACACCCATGTGATTCAGTGCACCGCGCACCGGACGAATCGGCAACCGCTGGCGGAAACCCGGCGTCCGGGCATCCTGCGCGAGGCGGTCGACGGCGCCAGCGATCATGGGCGGGCCCGCGGACCCGGTCGGTCCCGTCCCGCCCCCGGCCCGGCACTTGTCGGACGTCACACCCCGACCCGTGTGACGGCCCGACGGCCCGTGGCGCTGAGGGACACGAGATGAACGCACACCGGATGGACCAGGAAACCGCGGAGCGGCTGCTCGACGGCCCTGTCCTCGACCCGCAGGACGGGTCGCAGCCCCTCACGTCGCTGTTGGCGGCGGTCCGCGCCACGCCCCACGCCGACGAACTGGCCGGCGAGGAGACGGCCGTACGGGCCTACCGGCTGGCCCGGGCCGGCAACCCGCCCGGCCGGCCGGAGCCGCGCCGCCGTCCCGCCCTCGCGGGGTTCGGCGTACGCGCCGCGCTGGCCGGTGCCGCCCTCGCCCTCACGGGCGGGGTGGCTCTCGCCGCCACCGGGGGCGCGCTGCCGCTGCCCCACCCGCTGCGGGATCCGGCACCCACCACCGCCGCTGAAGAACCCGCCCCCACCACGGGTGCCGCCCCCACGACGGCCCACCATCCGCCGTCCGCCCCGACGGGCGGAGTGGACGGTCGGCCGGAGCCGGACGCGCCGGTGCGGGAGTGGTGCCGGGCCTACCGGGCGGACGCCGGCGACGGCGGTCTCCCGGACGCCGCCGCCTTCGGTGACCTGATCCGCGCCGCCGGTGGCCACGGGAAGGTGGCCGGCTACTGCGAGCGGGTGCTGGCCGGCGAGCCGAAGAGCCCCGCCCCGCACGGCAGCCCCTCCGGCGGGCCGACAGTCACCCCGACCGGCCGACCCGGCGCGGACCCGACCGGCCGTCCCGGAGTCGAGCCGACCGGCCGACCGGCCGACCCGACCAGCCGACCCGGAGCGGAGCCGACCGGCCGACCGGGAGCCGATCCGAGCCGGCGGGACGGGCCGCCCACGGCGTCGCCGTCTCCCACGGCGTCGCCGTCGGCCACGGCCGCACGACCGGCCCGGCCCGGCCCCGTCCAGGTCCCGTCGGCGCGGGGGCGCCACACCGCCGCGCCGGGCGCCGGCGCGGCGGGCTGACCCGGACGGCCGAACCGCCGGGTTGAGCGCCGGCGAGGCGGGCTGACCGGCGGCCGACGGGTGGGGGCGCGTCCCTGCCGGCACGCCCTCCCCCCGGCGGCGTGGCCCGCCCCTGCCGGCGCCCCCTCCCACGGCGGCGTGGCCCGCGTGCCGTCGGCCGGTGACCTCGGCTTCGAGGGGCTGGTAGCTTGCCCCGATGAGTCTGCGGCGTCGACGCGCGGCGGTGGTCTTCCGCCTGGCGATCGTGATCAGCGTGCTGGCCGGGATCGTGCTCACCGCGCTCGGTTCCGCCACGCTCACCGGCCTGCTGCCCTACTTCACGATCCAGAGCAACCTCGCCGTCGGGCTCTTCGCCGGGTACGCCGCCTGGCTGGCCCGGCAGGACCGGCCCGAGCCGCCCTCGGCGCTCAAGGGCGCGGTCACCCTCTACATCACCATCACCGGCGTGGTCTACCACCTGGTGTTGGCCAACCCGGCCAGCCCGTTCGCGATGCCGCAGGCCGACCGTACGCTCGGCGAGGCGCTGGGCAACCAGTTCCTGCACACCGTCGTGCCCCTGCTGGCCGTGGCGGACTGGGCGCTGTTCGACCGCCGGGGCCGGCTCCGCCCGCGCTACGCGGCCTGGTGGCTGGCGTTCCCCCTCGGATACCTCGGCTTCGCGCTGCTGCGGGGGCTGGTGGTGGACAAGTACCCGTACCCGTTCATCGACGCGGGCGAGTTGGGCTACGCGGGGGTCGCCGTCAGCGCGGTCTTCTTCGCCGCCGCGTTCTGGCTGCTGGGCCTGCTCTTCGTCGCCGTCGACCGGGGCCTGGGCCGCCGTGCCGGAGCGCCGGCCGCCCCCTCGACCAGCCCGGACGCCCACTCCATCACCCCGGACGCCCCCTCGATGGCCCCCGACGCCCCCTCGATGGCCCCGGACGCCGCCCGGCCCGACGCGACGGCCCTGCCCTGACCTCCACGCCAGCGGCGGCTCACCGCCACGGGGCGGACCGAGCGTCCCGGCGGGCCGTTTGGGCTCCCGCGGAACGGGCAGCCGGCAGGCGGACCGGAAGCGGGAGAACAGGAGGCGTCATGCGCGCGCTGCGATTGCCCAACTGGAAGTCGGAGCCCGAACTAGTCGAGGTCGACGAGCCGACCCCGGGCCCGGGTCAGGTGGTCGTGAAGATCGGCGGTGCCGGCGCCTGCCACTCCGACCTGCACCTGATGCACGACTTCGAGGCCGGCGCGGTGCCCTGGAACCCGCCGTTCACCCTCGGCCACGAGAACGCCGGGTGGGTGCACGCGCTCGGCGACGGGGTGAGCGGGCTGACGGTGGGCCAGCCGGTGGCCGTCTACGGGCCGTGGGGCTGCGGCACCTGCGAACGCTGCCGGGTGGGCGTCGACCCGTACTGCGAGAACGTCGCCGAGGCGCCCGTGCCCGGCGGGGGCGGCGGCCTCGGCCTCGACGGGGGCATGGCCGAGTACATGCTGGTGCCGCAGGCCCGGCAGGTCCTACCGCTGCCCGACGGGCTCGACCCGGTGCTGGCGGCGCCGCTGACCGACGCGGGGCTCACCCCGTACCACGCGATCCGCCGCTCCTGGGCGAAGCTGGGCCCGACCAGCACCGCCGTGGTGATCGGGGTGGGTGGGCTCGGGCACGTCGGCGTGCAGATCCTCAAGGCGACCACCGCGGCCCGGGTGATCGCGGTGGACACCCGCGAGGAGGCGCTGAAGCTCGGCGAGGAGTGCGGCGCCGACCTCGCCATGCTCTCCGGCGCGGACACCGCCCAGGAGATCCGCCAGGCTACCGGCGGCCGGGGCGCCGACGTGGTCCTGGACTTCGTCGGCGCCGATGCGACCCTCGCGCTCGGCGCCGCCGCCGCCCGCACCGTCGGCGACCTCACCATCGTCGGCATCGGCGGCGGCACCCTGCCGGTGGGCTTCTTCTCGGTGCCGTACGAGGTGAGCATCCAGACCACGTACTGGGGCAGCCGGCCGGAACTCATCGAGGTGCTCGAACTGGGCGCCCGGGGCCTGGTGAAGCCGAAGGCCAGCACCTTCCCGCTGGACGAGGCGGTCGTCGCGTACCGGAAGATGCGCGACGGCACGCTGGAGGGCCGGGCCGTCGTCGTGCCGTGACCACCGCGGCCCTAGAATGATCATGTGGTCGCGGCGCTGGAGCTCTACCTGGACACCGACGCCACCCGGCGGATCCGGGTGCTCTGGGACGCGCTGGAGTCCGAGGGCGTGCAGAGCATGCGGTCGCTGCTGGAGCAGCGTCACCGGCCACACGTCTCACTCGCCGTCGCGACCCGCTTCGATCCGGAGCGGGTCGCGGCGGCGCTGCGCGGCACGGTGGTGGCCGCGCCGCTGCGGCTGAGCTTCGACCACGCCGGGCAGTTCGTCGGTCGGGTGCTGTGGCTGGGCCCGACCCCCACCGCCGAACTGCTCACGCACCACGCGCGGGTGCACGAGCGGCTGGCCGAGGCGGGGATCGGGCTGGTCGAGCACTACCGGCCGGGGCGTTGGGTGCCGCACTGCACCTTGTCGATGCGGGTGCCGAACGCCCTGATGGCCGCCGCCGTGCGTCGCTGCCTGGAGATGCTGCCGCTGGAGGCGACCGTGGTCGGCGCGGCCCTCACCGACCACGCCCGGGGCATCTCCCACCCGTTGCCGTAGCCGGACCGCGGACGGGTCGTCGACCCGACGAGCCGCTTGTCCGCGTCACGCCGGGGGTGGATCCTGTAGGGAATCGACAGAAACGAATCTATGGAGGTTCGATGCGTCGTCTCCCGCCCGCCCTGCTCCTGCTCGCCGCGCTGCTGCTCGGCCTGCCGACGCCCGCCCACGCCGCCCCCGACCACGGCAAGGTCGCCCCCGACCACGACCCCGGCCGCGCCGCGGCCGCGCTCGCGCAGGTCCGCACCGCCGGCACCGCCTGGGGGCTCGACCCCGCCACCGGCCGGATGACCCTGACCGTCGACGACACCGTCTCCGCCCGGGACGTCGCCGCGCTGCGGGCGACCGCCGCCCGGGCCGGTGCGGTGCTCCGGCACGAGCCGGGCGAACTGCGCATCCTCATCGCCGGCGGGCAGGCGATCTACAGCGGCGGCCGGTGCTCCCTCGGCGCCAACGTCCGCAGCGGCACCACCTACTACTTCGTCACCGCCGGCCACTGCACCGCCGTCGGCACGACCTGGTACGCCAACAGCGCGCAGACCACCGTCCTCGGCAGCCGGGCGGGCAGCAGCTTCCCCGGCAACGACTACGGGCTGGTCCGCTACACGAGCCTGGTCGCCCACCCCAGCGCTGTCTACACGTACCCCGGCCTGCTCACCATCAACGGCGCCGGCAACGCCTACATCGGCCAGGCGGTCTGTCGCAGCGGCTCCACGACGGGGGTGCGCTGCGGCACGGTCACCGGGCTCAACGCGACCGTCAACTACGCCCAGGGCAGCGTCGCCGGCCTGATCCGCACCAACATCTGCGCCGAGCCGGGTGACAGCGGCGGGCCGCTCTACGCCGCCGGCACCGGCACCGTCCTCGGCATCCTCTCCGGTGGCAGCGGCAACTGCACCAGCGGCGGCACCACCTACTACCAGCCGATCATGGAGATCCTGGCCGCGTACGGCGTGACCGTCCCCTGACCCGCCGAGGCCCGGCCCGCGCGACGGGCCGGGCCGGGCGCGGCGGGTCAGCCCTTGCGGCCGGTGGTGGCGATGCCCTCGACGAAGTGCCGCTGGGCGAGGAAGAACAGCACGAGCATCGGCACGGTCGCGATGACGCTGCCCGCGAGCACGACCTCCCACTGTTGCTCACCGCCGTAGCCGAAGCGGTCCAGCACCACCTTGAGCCCGCGCGGGAGGGTGTACAGCTCCTCGTCGCGCAGGTAGATCAGCGGCTTCATCAGGTCCGTCCAGCTCGCCTTGAACTCGAAGACGAAGGCCACCAGCAGGGCGGGACGGATCAGCGGGAAGGCCAGCTTCCAGAACAGCTGCGGATAGCTCGCCCCGTCGACCCGGGCCGCCTCGAAATACTCGCGGGGCAGCGAGAGCAGGAACTGCCGCAGCAGGAAGATGTAGAACGCCGAGCCGAACAGGTTGCCCGCCCACAGCGGCACCTGGGTGCCGGTCAGCCGCAGTTCCGTCCAGATCAGGTACGTCGGGATCATGGTCACCGCGAACGGCAGCATCATCGTCGCGAGCACCAGACCGAACAGCAGGTCGCGCCCCGGGAACCGGAAGTACGCGAAGCCGAACGCCACCCACGCGCTGGACAGCGTCACCGCGACCGCCGCCGCCGTGCCGACCACCACGCTGTTGGCCAGCCAGGTCACCATCGGCACCGCCTGCCACGCGTCGGCGTAGTTCCCCGGCGCGAACGGAGTGGGCAGGAACCCGCCGGAGAAGACGTACTCGCGGGGACGCAGCGAGGCGCCGATCAGCCAGACGAACGGCAGCATGAACACCCCGGCGGCGCCGACGAGCGCGACCACGAACAGCACCCGCTGCCACAGCGGGCGCCCGCTCTCCTCGGCCGCCGCGCGGCGGCTGGCGTCCCCCGGCGCGGTCACGGGCCCGGGCGCGGCGACCGCCCGCTCGACCGTGGCGGTCACGACCGGTCCCCCTCGTAGTAGACGAACCGGTTGCCGAGCTTCACCTGCACCAGCGTGATGATCAGGATGATCACGAAGAGCAGCCAGGCCATCGCCGAGGCGAAGCCCATGTGCAGGAACTGGAACGCCTCCTGGAACAGGTGGATCACGTAGAACGACGCCGCGTCGCTGTTGAACGACCCCTGCGTCTGCCGGTTGCCGAAGTACATGGTGTAGACCTCGGTGAACATCTGCAGCGACGAGATGGTGTTGACGATCAGCGTGAAGAACAGCGCGCCCGAGATCATCGGCAGCGTCACGTGCCGGAACCGCGCCCAGCCCCCGGCGCCGTCGATGCTCGCCGCCTCGTACAGGTCGCGCGGCACGTTCTGGAGGGCGGCCAGGTAGATGATCACGGTGGAGCCGAGGCTCCACAGGCTCATCAGGACGATGCCGGGCATCACCCAGTCCGGGTCGGTGGTCCAGCTCGGGCCCTCGACCCCGACCAGGGCGAGGCCGCGGTTGATCAGGCCGTCCTGGGTGTTGAGCAGGAGCAGGAACAGGATGCCCACGGCCACCGCCGGGGTCATCACCGGTAGGTAGAAGACGGTACGGAAGAAGCCCTGCAACCGTCCCACCCGCTTGAGCAGCAGCGCCAGCCCCAGCGAGATCGCCATCACCAGCGGCACGTGCAGGACGGTGTAGTACACGGTGTTGCCCAGGCTGCGCGCCACCATCGGGTCGGACATCAGCTCCCGGTAGTTGTCCAGGCCCGTGTACCGGGGGGCGCTGATCGCGTCGTACTCCGTGAGGCTGAGCCAGGCGCTGGCGATCATCGGGCCGGCGTTGAAGACCAGGAACCCGACGATCCACGGCGCCAGGAAGAGGTACGCCCAGCGCGCCTCCCGCCGGGCCAGCGGCGTACGGCGCCGCCGGCCCGTGGGAGCGGGGACGGTGGTGACGGCCATCCCCCGGGGCCTACTTCGAGGCCTTGTCGAGGGCGGCGGTCGCCTCCTGCTGGGCCCGGGCGAGGGCCTGCGCCGGTTGCGCCTGACCCGAGAGGACCCGGTTGACCGCGTCCGTCCAGGCCTTGTCGAACTCGGCGCCGGCCGGCGAGGCCGGCATCGCGAACGCGGCGTCCTGCACGGAGCGGATGGTGGCCACCGCGTCGTCGAAGCGCTTGTTGCCGGTCGGCTGGTAGATCTCGTCGAAGATCTTCTGGTCGGCGGCGACGTTGCCCGTGTAGACGCCGGTGAACGGCTGGCCGGCGGCCTTGCGCGCGTCGGCGCGGGCCTTGGCGGCGGCGACCCAGGTGTCGGTGGCGGTGACCTTCTTGGCGAAGGCGCACGCGGCGTCCGGGTTCTTCGCGCCCTTGGGGATCACCCAGGCCTGCCCGGAGGAGAGGGTCAGCGGCTTGCCCTGCCGGTCGACGAACGGCTTGACCACCAGTTCGGCCTTCGGGCTGTTCTTGGCGGCCTGGTTGAGGAACCACTCCTCCATGGGCCAGGCGACGATCTGGTTCTTCGCGAGCGGGTTCTGCGCCCCGAAGAAGTCGAAGGTGTCGCGGAAGGACTTGAATTTGCCCCAGCCGCCCTGGTCCTGGATCAGCCGCACGCCGGTGGTGAGCGCCTCGGCCACCTTCGGGTCGTCGAGGTGGGCCTTCGTGCCGTCGGCGGAGAGGATGTCGACCCCGTTGGCCCTGGCCCACAGGGGCAGGAACTCGGGGATCTTCGGGTCGATGCCGATGCGGGAGAGCCGGCCGCCGGAGACGGTGGCCAGCTTGGCGTTGAGCGCGGGCAGCCCGGCCCAGTCCGCGAGGTCGACGTCGGCGGCGGTCAGGCCCGCCTGCCGCAGCAGCGCCTCGTTGAGGTAGAGCACCCGGACGCTGGAGAACTCGGGGATGCCGTAGACGGTGCCGTCGAGGGTGACCTGGTCCTTCGCGGCCGGCCGGTACTGTCCCATGTCGACGTCCTGCTTGTCGACGCAGTCGGTCAGCGGCTGGACGGAGCCGCGCTTGGCGTACGTGCCGACCAGCTTGCGGTCCATGTAGACCAGGTCGGGCGGGTTGCCGGAGGCGACCGCGGAGAGGAACTGCTGCTCGTCGAAGGCTCCCTCGACGATCTTCAGCTCGACGCCCGGGTTGTCGCGCTTGAACGCGTCGACGCGTGTGGTCGCGATCTCGTCGGACAGGCCGAAGCCCATCGTGGACAGTGTGCCCGTGGTGGCCGTACCGCCGCCCTCGTCGCCGTCACCGCCGACGCCCCCGCATCCGCTGACCGCCAGGGCGAGCGCCCCGGCGATCGCGACAGCACGCACCATCCGTGTCATCAAGTCTTCCTCCTGACGATCGGCGGGCACCGATGCCCGCCTCGACCGGCACTTCTCCGGTCCGCGACCGCGCTAAACGTCTTCAGGAGGAATTGGTGTTTGTGGGAAACGCAGGCCGAAACGGAGCGCCCGCAACGACGCCGCCGGGCGGCAGCCGCTCAGGCGGCCCGGGGGGTGAGCAGGTAGTCGTCGGCCTCGGGGCTCCACCGCAGGTCGACGACGCCGCTGGTGGCAGCCGCCTTGCAGAACTGGAGGAAGCTGCGGTAGCCCAGCTTCTTCTCGCTGAAGTCGGGCCGCGCCCGGCGCAGCTGGTTCTTCAGCCCGGAGAGGGCCACCGCGCCCTCGTCTCCGGCCAGGTCCGACACCACCGAGCCGAGCAGCCCGAACGCCACCTCCCGGTCGCCGTGCTCGGGCAGGGAGACCTCGGGGTCGCCCTTGGCGGGTCCCTCCGCCAGCTCGACCACGTTGTGCTGGGCGAGGTGCCGCATGAGCTCGCCGAAGGTGCGGAACCCGTAGTCGGACTCGCTGAACGTCGGGTCCTTGCGCAGCAGGGTGCGCTTCAACGTCGAGGCCGTGACCTCGCCGCTCGAACTGCCCTGGAGGCCGGCGACGGTCTGTGCCACGAACACGGCGAGCGTGTCGACGTCCCGGCCGGCCTCCTCGGCCGCCGGCTGCGGCTCGGGCTCGGGCTCCTGCTCCACCCGCGGCACGTCGGGGCTGGGCAGGCGGGCCGGGCGGCCCCGCCGGACCCGGGCGGGAGGGATGTCGACGCCCTCCAACCGGTCGTAGTAGAGGAACTCGTCGCACGCGGGCGGCAGCAGCGCCGAGGTCGAGTTCTCCACGCCCACCCCGATGACGCGCTTGTTCAGCTCGCGGAGCTTGTGGACCAACGGGGTGAAGTCGCTGTCGCCGGTGCAGATCACGAAGGTCGAGATGTACCCGCGCTCGAAGGCCAGCTCCACCGCGTCCACGGCCATCTTGATGTCGGCGGCGTTCTTGCGCGAGGCCCCCATCCGCTGGGGAATCTCGATCAGCTCGACGTGCGACCGCGTGAGCATCCGCCGGTCCTCGTCGAAGTACGACCAGTCCGCGTACGCCCGGCGCACCACCACCCGGCCGCGCTCGGCGAGGGCGTCGGCGATGGGGCGGAAGTCGAAGGCGACGCCGCCGAGGTGGTCGCGGGCCCCCAGCGCGAGGTTCTCGTAGTCGAGGAAGAGGGCGATGCGGTCTTCGTGATCCACGCAGGTCAGCCTACCCCCGGCGGGGCGTCGCACCGTGGCGTCCGCCGCTGGCCTGGCGCGGTGCCCGCCGGGGCCGGCCCAGCCACCGGGTAGTGCTGGCCCTACCCGCGAACTACCTCCAGACGGCTGGGTCGGCGCGTCACCCACGGTTAGCGTCAGCGGCATGACGACAGCTCGTCCCCTGTGCCTGGCCGAGGCGCTGCGCCGGCCCGGATACCTGCTCTCCCCGTGGCCGTGGCGCGCGCTGGCCTACCTGCTCACCACCGTCCCGGTCGCCGGGGTGCTCGCCGTCGGGCTGCTCGTCGTCGGGGCGCCCCTGCTGGCGGCGGTCAACGCCGCCCGACAGGACCGCCCGGTCGAGCTGCCCCTCGTGCTGTTCCTGGCCGTCGGCGCGCTGACGGTGCTGGCGTCGGCCCCGGTCGTGAGCATCGCGGTGACCGCCGTGGAACGGCAGCGGATCGGCCTCGTGGACGGGCGGCCGTTGCCGGCGTACCGGTGGCGGGGCCTGGCCGCGCGTTACACCGGCGCCGACGCGTGGCGGGAGGTCGCTCACACCTTCTGGCTGGGCGGCGTCGTGCCGCTCGGCTACGCCGTGTCCACCCTGCTCGTGCTGCTCGACCTCACGCTGGTGGCCAGCCCCTGGCTGGTCGGCGACGCCGACGAGGTCATCGTGGTCTGGACCACCGTCGACACGACCGGCGAGGCCGTCCCGTACGCCGTGCTCGGGGTCCTGCTCCTCCCGGTGCTCTGGTACGGGCTCGGCGTGCTCGCCGCGGCCCAGGGCGCGGTGGCGCGGTGGCTGCTCGGCCGGCCCGCCGACGGGGCGGCCCTGCGGGAGGTCAGCCGCTCGCGGGCCCGGCTGGTCGACGCGTACGAGACCGAACGCCGCCGCATCGAGCGCGACATGCACGACGGCGCGCAGCCCCGGCTGACCAGCCTCACCCTCCACCTGGGCCTGGCCCGGCTGGACGTGCCCGAGGACTCCCCCGCCGCCGCCCCGCTCGCCGTGGCGCACGACCAGGCCAAGAACCTGATGGTCGAGCTACGGCAGATCGTGCAGGGCATCCGCCCGCAGAGCCTCACCGACCTCGGTCTGGCCGGCGCGGTACGGGAACTGGCCGGCGAGGCCACCGTCCCGGTCACCGTCCACGCCGACCTCGGGCAGCCGCTGCCCGAACTCGTCGAGAGCACCGCGTACTTCGTGGTGTCGGAGGCGCTGGGCAACGTCGTCCGGCACGCCGGGGCGACCCGGGCCGGGGTCCGGCTCGTCCAGGCCGACGGCGAACTCGTCGTGGAGGTCTCCGACGACGGCCACGGCGGGGCCGACCCGACGCGGGGCACCGGCCTGACCGGCCTCGCCGACCGGGTCGCCGCCGTCGACGGGCGGCTGCTGCTCGCCAGCCCGCCCGGCGGCCCCACGCTCGTCCGGGTGGAGTTGCCGTGCCGCCGGTGACGCGCGTCGTGCTCGCCGAGGACGAGGTCCTCCTGCGCGAGGGCCTCGCCGGCCTGCTGGCCCGGTTCGACTTCGAGGTGGTCGCCGCCGTCGGCACGGCGCCGCAGTTGCGGGACGCGGTCCGGGCGCACGAGCCGGACCTGGTGGTGACCGACATCCGGATGCCGCCCGGCCCGCACGACGACGGGCTGCGGGCCGCCGTCGACCTGCGCGCCGAACGGCCGCTGCTCGCCGTCATGGTGCTGAGCCAGCACGTGCAGGCCGAGTACGCCGCCGCCCTGCTCGCCAGCGGCGACGGCCGGGGCGTCGGCTACCTGCTCAAGGACCGGATCGCCGAGGTCGCCGAGTTCGCCGGGCAGCTGCGTACGGTCGCCGGCGGCGGCACGGTCGTCGACCCCGACGTGGTGCGGCGGCTGCTGCACCGCCCGCGCGACCCGCTCGCGGCCCTGTCCGCCCGGGAGCGCGAGGTGCTGACGCTGCTCGCCGAGGGACACTCCAACGCGGCGATCGCCGCGCGGCTGCACGTCACCGAGGCGGCCGTCGGCAAGCACATCGGCAACGTCCTGGCGAAGCTCGGCCTGCCGCCCAGCGACGACACCAACCGCCGGGTGCTGGCGGCCCTCACCTACCTGCGCGCGGGCCCGTCGCCCCGGTAGCCGGCTCCGGCGCGCCTGCCCGGCACGGCCGTGCGCCGGGCAGGCGCGGCCGCCGCGCCGAAAGTTGCGGTCCCGATCTCCCGTCGTTCACCCGCGCCCCGCTAGCATCGCTGCTCATGAATACGAGGAGCAGTACCCGCTCGGGCCCCAGAAGGCTGGCGATGGCGTTCGCGCTGGCCGTCGTCCTGGTGGCGCCCGTGGCGGTGACGGCGGCGGCGTCGGCCGCCGGCCCCCTAACCGTGGCCCAGGCGCTCGCCGCACAGGACGGCCGGTCGGCCGCCGTGACCGGCTACGTCATCGGCCAGCCGACCAGCGCCACGACGGTGCTCAGGTCCGGCTTCACCGCGGACACCGCGATCGCGATCGCCGACACGGCCGCCGAGACCGGCGCGAGCAGGATGCTCTACGTCCAGGTCACCGCCGCCTACCGGAGCACGTTCGGGCTGCTCACCAACCCGGGCCTACGGGGCCAGCGGATCACCGCCACCGGCACGCTCACCGCCTACTTCAGCCACGGCGGCCTGAAGAACCCGACGGCGATGACCCTCGGCGGCACCACGCCCTCGCCAAGCCAGTCGCCGACTCCGGTCCCGACGGGCACCCCGGCACCCGGCGGCGACTACGACTCCACCTACTACGCCAACGCGATCGGCAAGTCCGGCACGGCGCTGCGCAGCTCGCTGCACTCGATCATCAAGGTGCAGACGAAGCTCTCCTACGACCAGGTGTGGGAGGCGCTGAAGGACACCGACCAGGACCCGGCCAACACCAACAACGTCATCCTGCTCAACACCGGCCGGTCGCAGAGCAAGAGCAGCAACGGCGGCGGCGTCAACGACTGGAACCGCGAGCACGTCTGGGCCAAGTCGCACGGCGACTTCGGCACCGCGACCGGCCCGGGCACGGACGTCCACCACCTTCGGCCGGAGGACGTCTCGGTCAACTCGACGCGCGGCAACAAGGACTTCGACACCGGCGGCAGCCCGGTCGCCGAGGCGCCGGGTTGCTACACCGACGCCGACTCGTGGGAGCCGCGCAACGCGGTCAAGGGCGACGTCGCACGCATGCTGATGTACATGGCGATCCGGTACGAGGGCACCGACGGCTGGCCCAACCTGGAGCTGAACCAGTCGGTCAACAACGGCAGCGCGCCGTACCACGGCAAGATGTCGGTGCTGCTCCAGTGGAACCAGGCCGACCCGCCGGACACCTTCGAGAAGCGCCGCAACCAGCGGATCTACGAGCGCTGGCAGGGCAACCGGAACCCGTTCGTCGACCACCCGGAATGGGCGACGGCCATCTGGGGCTGACCTCGCCACACCGGCGTGTCGCGGCCGGTCCTCCGTCGGGGGACCGGCCGACCGGCAGGCGGCGGTCGGCACCCGCCCGGGGGACCGGCGTTCCACGGGCCGCGCCCGCGCCTGATCCGTCCGCGACCCGGTCGAGCTTGCCGGCCACCTGGGCCGGCGGCTCGCCCCAGGTGAGGTAGACGTCGCTGTGCCGCACCGCCACCGGCAGGGCGGCGGCGGAGGAGCCGCCGAAGTAGATCGGCGGGACCGGGTCCGGCAGCCGGTTGAGCCGGCCCTGCGCGATCCGCAGGTGCCCGCCGGCGTGGTCCACGGTCTCGCCGCGCCACAGCGCCCGCACGACGTGCAGGAACTCGTCGGTGCGCGCGTACCGGGCGTCCTTGTCCAGGAAGTCGCCGTAGGCGCGCTGCTCGTGCGACTCGCCGCCGGTGACGACGTTGACCATCAGCCGGCCGCCAGAGAGCCGTTGGTACGTCGAGGCCATCTGCGCCGCCAGCGCGGGCGTGAGCAGGCCGGGGCGGAAGGCGACCAGGAACTTCAGCCGCTCGGTCACCTCGGTGAGCATCGCGGTGCTCAGCCAGGCGTCCTCGCACCAGGCGCCGGTCGGGGTGAGCGCGCCGACGAATCCGAGCTGCTCGGCGGTCCGCGCGATCTGGCCCAGGTAGGCGACGGTCGCCGGGCGACGACGGCGTGGTCGCCGACGGGCACCCGGTCGACCACCCGGCAGAGCAGCCAGGCCAGGACGCCCCCGAGGATCGGCGCCCCCTCCGGTCCCGTACGCCACCGGGTGGGGGTGGCGAACCGGTCGATGCCGCTGGTGGCGAAGGTGCGGGCCAGTTCCCGCTGGTCTTCGGCGAGCAGGTGAACCGCCACGTGGCGGGCGCCGGCCAGGGTCGGCCAGCTGGACGATCCGAGGTTCACGCAGAACGACACGACCGGCGGCGCCAGCGACACCGAGGTGAACGACGTGGCGGTGAAGCCGACCGGCGGCGCGCCGGGCGCGGTGACCACGGTGACGGTGCTGGCCTGGTGGCGCAGCACCGTGCGCAGCGCGCGGGCGTCGGCGTCGGTTGCCCACCCGCCCCCCGGACCGTCCTGCCACTGTCGGACGAGGGGGTCGGTGTCGTGCCGCGCGATGACCATCGGGACCTTCCGGAGGGGAGTCAGGCAGAGAATCGTGGCGGAGCGGCGACGCCGGCCCCGGCCGCCCGCAGCGATGCCACGCGGACCTCGGTCCACGGCGGCATCCTGGAGTCGGAGAGCGCCGGGACCGGCGCTGACGCCGGCACCAGGAACCGCACCCGCGGGTCGTCGACGACCGCGACGGCCGGTTCGAGGGGACAGGTGGCGATCACCGAGGCGGCGACGAAGCCGGAGAACCGACCGGTGCGCCCGTGGGGTGCGGCGATCGGCGGTCAGGCCGCCGGGCGCGGACCGGGACAGAGCGGCGAGGCGACCCGCATCAGGTCGACGACCCGGCGGGAGGTGAGCAGCGGTACGCGCGGCATGCCCCCCTTTTCCTACCGGATCAGTAGGAATACAAGTCCCCTTCGTCCGCCGGAGAAGGTCGGCGCGCTGCCCCGCGCCGGCGGTGCGTCCCGTCAGCGCCGGCGGGCGTACGCCAACGGCAGAGGGCTCGGCTGGCCGCTCCACGTGCCGGTCAGCACGGCGCCCTCCGACGCGGTGCCGCCGTCGGGGCGGCGCACGACGGCCAACTCCACGAAGTCGGTGACGATGACGGTGAGGTCGTCCTCCACCACGCGGTGCACGGCGCCGACGGGCGGGACCTCGGCGCCCCGGGTGCCGCTGCCGGCGATGGTCATCGACAGCTCGCGGTACTCCCGCTGGCCGTCGGTCTCGAAGTACTCCTGCGCCTGCCCGGCGTCGGCGAGGACGGCCGCCGCCAGCGTCGCGGCGTAGACGGGGTCGGCGCACGCGTCGTACACCCAGCGGCGGCCGAGCACGGAGTGCTCGGTGGTGCCGACGAGCCAGTCGTCGCCGCCGTCGAGGGGCGCGTCGCGGTAGGTCAGCGGGACCTGGTGGATCGGCCCGTCGCCGGCGCTGACGAGCAGCGTCTCGACGCCGACGGCGCCGGCCGGATCGTCGAACCGGTAGGCCGCCACGCGCTCGATGTCGGCGCCGGCCGGCCCCTGGTACCACGGTCGGCCGGGCAGCCACGCCGCCAGGAGTGCGAACTTCGTGGGGCGCATCTCCGCCCGGTGCAACAGCGCCATACGCCGCATCGTAGGGGCACCCCGTGCCCCGCGCTGACCCGGTCGCACGCGACGCGGCCGGCGCGAGCGGGGCCCGGCGGGTCAGGCGGTGGCGTAGCGGCGCAGCCCGTCGATGTCGGACCGGGTCAGGCGGCCCTGGGCGACCAGGAGTTCCAGGTGCGCCGCGGTCTCGGTGACGGCGAGCATGGCGTTGAACACGTCGAGGTCGCCCAGCCGGCGCTCCCGTCGGGTCCAGCGCAGCCGCGCGGCGACCTCGTACGCCGAACTCGCCCCCCGGGCCACGGCGGCCTCCGTCTCGTCGAGCCGCGCGCCGTGGTGCGCGACGAGTTCGTCGACCCGCGCGTGCACGCTCGGGGTCACCGGCCCGTGCGCCGGGAGCAGCCGCGCGTCCGGTCGCCGGCGCACCAGCGCGAGCGACGCCAGGAAGTCGCCGAGCGGGTTCGCCGACAGTGCGGCCTCGAAGCCGATCGAGGGCGTGATGGTGGGCAGCACGTGGTCACCGGCGAACAACAGGTGCGAGCCGGTGTCGTGGAAGACGACGTGCCCGCGTGTGTGGCCCGGCGTCTCGACGACGTGCAGGGTGCGCTCGCCGTGCCTGATCTGCTGACCGTCGTGGAACCAGTCGTCCGGCAGTTCCCAGTCCCCGGTGCTCAGCCGCGTCCCGGTCAACCCCGCCAGGGTGTCGGCCAGCTCGCCGGCGCCCAGCAGCCGCAGGCGGGCGAGCTGCTCGGCGAGCGGGTTCCGGTGCGGCGTCATGGACGCTGCCAGGCTCTCGCGTTCCCCGGCGCCGAGGCTCACCCGCATGCCGTACTCGCGGCGCAGGTGCACGGCCTGCGTGTAGTGGTCCCGGTGGACGTGCGTGACGAGGAACCGGCGCACGTCCCCCAGCGAGCAGTCCAGCTCCTTGAGCGCCGCGTCGAGCGCGGCGCGCGCCTCGGTGATCGCCCACCCGGAGTCGACGAGCACGAGGCCGTCGTCGTCGCGCAGGACGTACACGTTCACCGCGCGCAGCCCGTCGTTGGGCAGCGGCAGCGGCACGCGGTGGACGCCGGGGGCGACCTCGAACGTCCCGGGCGTGGTCCAGTCGTCGGAGTTGCCGGTGCCCGAGGTCATGATCCGACCATAGTGCGCGCCGCGACCTGGCCCGGCCCCTCGTCGGCGACCGCGACGAGAATGGCGACGAAGCGGTCGCACCAGGCCGCCACCGTCGCCCGGTCGAACAGGTCGGTGGAGTACTCCACGACGCCCCGCAGGCCGCCCCCGTGCGGGGTGACGACCGTGGCGTAGTCACGGCGGGCGCAGCCGAGCCCCTGGTCGGTGGCGTGCGCCACGAGCCCCGGCAGCCGCACCTCCGGCATCCCCGGATTCCAGCCGAACAGCGTCGTGGCGACCGGTGGCGGCATGCCGACCCGCCAGTGCGGATCGAGGGCCGCGTACACCTCGGCCAGGGGCGCCGGCTGGTGCCGGACCGCGTCGAGGAACACCTGGTCGGTGCCCGCCGTCAACTCCGCGAAGGACGTCGCGCGCGCCAGCGGGGGCCGCAGCAGCAGCGGGCTGGTGAACAGGCCCACGACCGACTCGTCCTCGCGGTGGTCGCGGTGGGCGTACGGGCAGGCGAGGACCACGTCACGGGCGCCGGTGAGTTCGCGCACGAGCAGCGCGTACCCGCTGGCCAGGACCGGGAACAGGGTCGTGCCGCAGCGCTCGGCGAGGCCGCTCAGGCGCTCGGTCAGCTCGGCCGGGACGTCGAAGGCGAACTCGCTGCCCCGGCCGGACGGCCGCGCCGGCCGTGGGCGGTCGGCCGGGAACGACACCGTGCGGGGCGCTCCGGCGAGCTGGTCCCGCCAGTACCGCAGGACGCCCGGCGCGACGGCGGTCGCCCGTTGCCGGCGCGCGTGGTCGACGTAGCGTGCCGTGGGCGCGGCGGGGGCCGTACCCTGGCCGGTCTCCGCGGCGTAGCCCCTGCCCAGCTCGTCGAGCAGTTGGAGCATCGACCAGCCGTCACCGCAGAGATGGTGCACGACCAGCATCAGCACCCACGCGTCGTCGTCGAGTCGCGCCAGCCGGGCCCGCAGCCATGGTCCCGTGTCCTCCGGGAAGGGCTCGCGGCCGGTCCGCACGCACCACTGCTCGACCTCGTCGGCGGCGAGGTCGCGCACCGGCAGCGTCCCCGGCCGGGCCGGGAGCACCTCCTGGACCAGCTCACCGGCGCGTTCCACCAGGCGGGTGCGCAGCGCCTCGTGCCGGGCGACCAGGCCGTCGACCGCCCGTTGCAGGGCCGGCACGTCGAGCCGACCGGCGAGGGTCACCCGTACCGCCATGTGCACGGCCGGCGGGTCGGGGGCCTGCCGCTGGCGGTGCCACATCAGCTCCTGCGGGTAGGTCGCCGGCGCCCGGTCCACGACCTCGGACCCGCCCTCCGCGGTCGTCAGGTCCCGCGCCATCGCCCGGATGCCCGGGCTGCGCAGCACCCGGTGCGCGCCGACCTTCAGGTTGAGCAGGTCCGTCAGCCGGTTCGCCAACCGTACGGCCGCCAGGGAGTGACCGCCCGCGGCGAAGAAGGGGACGTCCACCGGCAGCCGGGCCACCCCGAGCTCGGCGCACCAGGCGTCGTGGACGAGCTGCTCCATGGCGGTGCTGGGCTGGTCGGCGGCGCCGGTCACGGCGGGTGCGGGCAGCCGCGACCGGTCCACCTTGCCGTTGTCCGTGGTGGGCAGGGTGTCCAGCAGCACCCAGGCCCGGGGCACGAGGTGTGCGGGCAGGCGCTCGGCCAGCACGGCGGCGAGTCGCTCCGCGCGGGTCGCGGCCGGTTCCCCGTCGTCGTCCGCCACGACGTACGCGGCGAGGTACGGCTCGTCGCCCCGGTCGTGCCGCGCGATGACGGTGGCCTGGCGTACCCCGGGCAGCACAGCCAGCTCCGCGGCGGCCTCGCCGGGCTCCGTCCGCTGTCCGGCGATCTTGACCTGGTCGTCCACCCGGCCGACGAACTCGAGGGTCCCGTCGCCCCGTTCCCGGACCAGGTCCCCGGTCCGGTAGACCCGTGCCCCGGGCAGGCCAGGATCGGGCAGGAAGGCGGCGGCGGTCGCCGCGGGTCGGTCGAGGTAGCCCCGGGCCACGCCGGTCCCGCCGACGTACAGCTCCCCCACCGCCCCCCGTGGCACCGGCACACCGCGCTCGTCCAGCAGGTACAGCCGATGGTTGTCGACGGGGGTGCCGATGTCGACCGGCCCCGGGACGTCCGCCCGCACCGGACCCGCCGTGGCGACGATGCTGCACTCGGTCGGACCGTAGGCGTTGATCACCTCGGCCGGGAAGCCGGCGGGCGGTCGGCGCCGGAGCTGGCTGCCGCCCACGACGAGCGTGCGCGGGGCGTGCGCGGGCATCGGAAGGGCGAAGACCAGCTCGACGAGCGGCGCCGGCAGGAAGGCCACCGTGACGCCGCCGCGGGACCACTCCTCGACGAGGGCCGCGGGGTCGCTCCGCGCCTCCTCCGGTACGAGATGCACGGTGGCGCCGGCGGCGAGCGCCGGATAGATCTCGGCGAGGTTCGCGTCGAAGCCGAGCCCGAGCGCGTGGCCGACGGTGTCGGCTCCGGTGAGGGCCAGGGCCCGCACGTGCCAGTCGACGGCGTCCACGGCGGCCCGGTGCGGCACCAGGACGCCCTTCGGCCGGCCGGTCGAGCCGGACGTGTGGACGCACCAGGCCACCTGCTCCGCCGTCGGCACCCGGCCCGGGGCTGGCAGGTCCGGGTCACCGGGATCCTCGACCCGCAGGCAGACCGCGTCCGTCGGCGCGTCCACGTCCCTCGTGGTGACCAGCAGCCGGGCGCCACTGTCGGCGAACAGGGTGGCCACCCGGGCGGCGGGCAGCCCCGGGTCGAGGGGGAGGAAGCCCGCGCCGGCGATCAGCACGGCGAGCTGGGCGGCGATCAGCTCCGGTCGGCGCGGCAGGAGCACCGCGACGAGGTCGTCGGGCCCGACGCCGGCGGCGGCGATCCGGCGGGCGAGCAGGTCGGCCCGCTCGCGCAGTTCGCGGTACGTCCACCGGGTCGGCCCGCACACGACCGCCACGGCGTCCGGGGTACGGGCCGCCTGCCGCAGGAACAACTCGTGCAGCCGGGCGTCGCCGACGGGTGTCCGCGGCCCGTGCAGGCGGTCGGCGGAGTCGTCCAGGTGCGCCGCCAGGCCCGACAGCGGCTCGTCGGGCTCCCGGGTCGCCCGGTCGAGCAGCCGCTCGACGTAGTCCAGCAGGCGACGCACCGTCGGCCGGTCGAGCACGTCGGTCCGGTACTCGACGTGGCAGCGCACGGTGTCGCCGTGTGACAGGTAGACGACCAGGTCGACCGGGGCCTTGTCCAGGCCCACCGGGATCGGCTCGGCGGTGACCCCCGGCAGGTCGAACTGGAACGCCGGGGCGCCCCGCTCGTACTCCACGACCACGTCGAAGAGCGGGTGGCGGCCGGCCTCCCGGTTCGGGGCGAGCGCGCTGACGAGGTCGTCGAAGGGCACGCCCGCGTGTTCGTACCCGTCCGCCGAGCGGTACTGGACCCGGGCGAGCAACTCCCGGAAGGTGGGGTCACCGGCGAGGTCCAGCCGCAGCGGCACGGTGTCGACGAAGAACCCGATCAGGTCCTCGGAATCCTCGTCGCGGCCGCTCATGCCGGTGCCGATCACCAGGTCCGGTTGGCCGCTGAACCGGAACAGCGCCACCCCGATCGCGCTGAGCAGCGTGGTGAACGGGGTGACCCGCTCGACGCGGCTGAGCTGCCGGACCCGTTCGGTCAGCTCCACCGGGATCTCCGCGAGGAGACTCCCACCGGCGGCCGAGACGGTGGCCGGTCGCTGCCGGTCCGAGGGCAGCACGAGGGTGGGCGGCAGCGGATCGAGCAGGTCGAGCCAGTACGCCAGGCTCTTGTCCACGCCGTCCCGGGCCGACCGGGCACGCGCCCGGGCCAGCTCCGGGTAGGTGACCGGCAGCGGGGGCAGCGCGGCCGTCGTACCGGTCGACCGGGCCCGGTAGCACGCGCCGACCTCGCGGGTCAGGACCGCGTACGAGCCGCCGTCGGTGGCCAGGTGGTGGAACGACATCACCAGCACGTGGTGTGTCGGGGAGAAGCGCAGCAGCTCGAACGCGAAGACCGGCCCCTCGACGAGGTCGAACACCCGCGTGCTCTCCCGGGCCATCGCGGCCCGCACCACGGCGTCCTCGTCGGCACCGGAATGCTCCCGCACCGGCAGGTCGACCGTCGCCGTCGGCCGGACGACCTGGCAGGGTTGCCCGTCGACCTCGCGGTAGGTCGTCCGCAGTGGCGCGTGCCGGTCCACGACGTCCTGCAACGCCCCGCGCAGCGCTCCCGTGTCGAGCGCGCCGCACAGCCGCACGGCCACGCCCTCCGTGTAGGCCGGGCTGCCCGGGTACGCCTGCTCGACCAGCCACAGCCGCCGCTGGCCGGGCGTCAGCGGCGCGGTCTCGACGGTCGGTGGCGCGGTTTCGTCGGCCGGCGGCGCGGCGATCCCGGCGGCCGGCGGCGCGGCGATCCCGACGGCCGGCGGCGCGGCGATCCCGACGGCCTCCCGCGCCGCCGTCCCGACGACCACCGCGGCCGGTGCCGGGGCCACAGCCGGGGGCGGGGCTGGGGCTGGGGCCACAGCCGGGGCCGGGGTTGGGGTTGGTCGACGGGGGGTGGCCCGCCGTAGCGCGTCGATGGCCGGCAGGCCGTCCCGCACGGCTCCCGCCGGCAGGCCGAAGTCGACGAAGCAGGCGATCTCGTCGGCGCCGGCGTCGAGGACCGCGTCGAGGACCGGCCGGCAACTCTCCGGCGAGCCGATCAGGGCCCGCTGCTCGCAGTACCGCTGGTAGGCACGGGACAACACGAACCGGACGTCCTCGTCGGGGGTGTCGGCGAGGTCGACGTTCATGCCCAGGCTGTTGACCACCTGGCCGAGCAGGCTGAAGGAGGAGCGCAGGTAGGCACAGAACGGCTCGAACGCCATGGCCCGCGCCTGCTCGGCGTCGTCGCCGAGGAAGGTGTGCAGCAGCACCACCACCCGCCCCGCAGCGGGATCGAGCCCGTGTTCGGCCCGGGTACGCCGGTACAGCGCGACGTTCTCGGCCAGCCGCGCGACGTCCTGGGTCATCAGGTTGGTGACCACGCCGAGGCCGCGACGGGCCGCCTCCCGATAGCTGTCCGGGTTGCCGACGATCGCCGTGAAGGCCGGCGGTTCCGCCTGCACCGGGCGGGGGAACAGCCGGATGTCGACGTCTTCCCCGCTGCCCGACCGCGCGGTGATCGCCTCACCGCGCCAGAGCCGCCGTACGGTGTCGAGATTGTCGTACATCACCTGCTTGTGGCGACGGTAGTTGTCCGGGTAGAAGACGAAGTCGTTGGCGTGCCATCCGGGCGCGCACCCGAGCCCGACCCGCCCGCCGGAGAGGTTGTCCACCATGGACCATTCCTCGGCGACCCGGACGGGATGGTGCAGGGGCAGCACCACCGAGCCGGCGTTGAGGCGCAGCCGGCGGGTCCGGGTCGCGAGGGCCGCGGCGAGCACCGACGGGTTGGGAAAGAGCCCGCCGAAGGAGTGGAAGTGCCGTTCGGGCAACCACACCGCATGGAAGTCGTGGGTGTCGGCGAACTCGGCGGCCTCGATGATGGTGCCGTAGGCGTCGTCCCGGGCCGAGTCGGGGTAGTCGCCGAAGAAGTACAGGCTGAAGTCGACGGTGTCCTGCGCGCAGGACACCGACGCGGCCGGCGCCGGCCGCGTCGACGGCTCGGGGGCGACGGCCGCGCCGCCACCACTGGTGCCGCCGACGCCGCCGCCGGTGCCCGTGGCGGTGGCGCCCGTGGCGGTGGCGGTGGCGGCGGCGCCCGTGGCGGTGACGGTGGCGCCCGTGGCGGTGACGGTGGCGCCCGTGGCGGCGCCGAGAAGAGCGAGCTGGTCGCGCATCAGGTCCAACTGGCGGTGCACGATCGTGACGAGGTCGGCCGGCACGTCCCGGGGAGCGTCGCCCGGGTCGGCCGGTGCCGCCGAATCGACGGGCACGGGCACCGGCCCGGCGGAAACCGGCGTTACAGGCGCGGGGACCGGCGCGGCAGGGGCGGAGGGCGACACGGTCGGCGGACCGGCCGGCGGGGCCGCCGGAGGGAGCACGCCGGCCGAGGCGCCCCGCGTCACCGCCTCGGCGAGCCGGCGGGGGGTGTCCACGGCGGCGAACAGGTCCCGGACGGGAACCCGCACCCCGAACGCGTGGTCGATCTCCCGGGACATGGTGATCAGGAGCAGCGAGTCGGCACCGAGGTCGAGGAAGGTCTCGTCCGGATCGACCTCTCCCACGTCCAGTCCGAGCCGCTCGGCCGTCAGCGCCCGGATGCGCGCGAGCACCTGCTCGGCCCCGACGTCGTGCCCGGCCGACGGCCGGAGCGGCCCCGGCTCGGCGGTCGCCGGCGATCCGGCCGCGCCGCTCGCAGCGGACCCGCCGGCCGCGACCCGGACGTCAGTCGCGGCAGAGGTGCCGGTCGCGACCCGGACGTCAGTCGCGGCAGAGACGTCCGGCGCGGCGGACCCGCCGGCCGCAACCCGCACGTCGGTCGCGGCGGAGATGTCGGCCGCCCCGGCAGCGGAGACCCAGAACCGCCGGCGCTGGAACGGATAGGCCGGCAGTGGCACCGCCCGGCCGCCGCAGTCGGCGGTGAGCGCCGCCCAGTCGATGGAAAACCCCGCCACGTGCAACTCCGCGACGGCCCGCCACAGCCCGTCGACCGGTGGGGTGCCACGGCGTTGCGACGGCACCCACCGCAGGTCGGATCCCGTGCCGCGGGCGATGCCGGTCAGCGCCCCGTCCGCGCCCGCCTCGACGACCGATCGCACGCCCTGCTCGGCGAGGGTGGCCACGGCGGCGCTCCAGGCGACCGGCTCGCGCGCCTGCCGGCACAGGTGGTCGGCGTCCGGCAGCCAGCCGGGCGGGCGTACCCGGCCGTCCAGGCTGCTGATCAGGGGCAGGCGGGTCGGTGCGAACTCCACCTCCCCGATCATCCGGCGGAACCGGTCGAGGACCGCGTCCACGCCGGTCGAGTGGAACGCCCGGTCGACCGGGAGCGGGCGGGTCGCCACGCCGCGCCGTTCGGCTTCCCGGACGACCGCCGCCAGGGCCTCGGGGGGACCCGCGAGCACGTGGTGCTCCGCGCCGTTGCGGGCGGCGATCTCCGCCGTCGACCCACGCAGCAGGGCACCGACCGTCGCTTCGTCGGCCAGCACCGCGCACATCGCGCCGGGTGGCAGTGCGTCGCGCATCAGGGCGCCCCGGTGCGCGGCCAGCCAGACCGCGTCGCCCAGGGACAGCGCACCGGCCACGACCAGTGCGGCGTACTCGCCGACGCTGTGCCCGAGGACGACGTCCGGCGTGAGCCCCCACGACCGCCACAGCTCGGCGAACGCCACCGCGGTGACCACCAGTGCCGGCTGCGCCACGTCCGTCGGGCGGCCCGTTCCGACGGGGTGTTCCCGCAGCCGGGCGACGAGGTCGCCACCGGTCGCCCGGCGGTACGCGTCGGCCCCCTCGGCCAACACGTCCCGCGCGACCGGGAACCGCTCGGCGAGATCGAGGACGACGCAGCGACGGTCGCCCTGCCCGGGAAAAGCAAGCGCCACCGGGGTGACGGTCTCCGGCTCCGCCCGGCCGGTCAGCACGTTTCCCGCGACGCCCGCCTGGACGTACCGGTCGAGGCCGTCGGCCAGCTCGGCGGCGGAGGTGCCGAGCGCGACCAGTCGGTGTCGGAGGTGGCGTCTGCGTCGCCCGGTGCTGGTGACCACGTCTGCCAACGCCGGCCCGGGGTCCTCGCGCAGCAGGTCGCGGTGGCGGGCGGCCAGCTCCACCAGCGCCGACGGGTCGGCCGCCGACAGGGGCAGCAGTCCCGGCGCGGGGTGGGCCGGCGGCTCGTCCGACCGACGTCGGTCCGCCGGGGGCGGCTCCTCGACGATCACGTGGGCGTTGGTGCCGCCCACCCCCAACGCGCTGACGGCCGCCCGGCGCGGCCGCAGGTCCGCCGGCCACCGCGTGCCACGGGTGGTCACCGTGAAGGGGCCGGCGGCGAGGTCGATCGCCGGATTCGGCCGGCGGAAGTTGATCTGTGGGGCGACCCGGCCGGAACGCACGGCCAGGATCGTCTTGATCAGGCCGGCCATGCCCGCGCAACTGTCCAGGTGACCGATGTTCGCCTTGACCGAGCCGAGGAACGGTCGACCGCCGGCGTACACCTCGGCGAGGGCGTGGTGCTCCACCGGGTCGCCCAGGGCAGTGCCCGTACCGTGTGCCTCGACGTACCCGATCGACTCCGCCGGGACCCGCGCGGCGGCCAGCGCCCGCCGGGCGACGTCGACCTGCCCGGCCACCCCGGGTGCCGTGAAGCCCACCTTGCCGGCGCCGTCGTTGTTCACGGCCGAACCGATGATCACGGCGTGCACGCGGTCGCCGTCGGCGAGGGCCCGGTCGAGCGGCTTCAGCACCACGGCGGCGACGCCGTTGCCGCCGACCGTTCCGTCCGCGTCGGCGTCGAAGGGCCGGCACCGCCCGCTCGCCGACAGGATCGATCCCGGGGTGTGCCGGTAGCCCGTCACCTGCGGCACGTGCACGGCCACGGCGCCCGCGACCGCCTGGTCGACCTCGCCGTCGAGCAGCGCCCGCACCGCCAGGTGCACCGCCACGAGCGAGGTCGAGCAGGCGTTCTGCACGTTGATCGCCGGCCCCGTCAGCCCCAGCCGGTACGCCACCCGGGTGGCCAGGAAGTCCGGCTGGTTGCCGAGGGCGACGCCGATCGAGTCGGCCGGATCGGCGGAGACCGTCAGGTGGCCGAGCTGGCGGAGGTAGGTGTGGTGCGGATAGAGGTTCATTCCGCTGCCGGCGTAGAGGCCGGTCCGCAGCCCCCGCGCGTCGCCCGGGTGCCCGGCGTCCTCCAACGCGTGGTGACAGGTCTCCAGGAACAGCCGGTGCTGCGGGTCGAGCAGCTCCGCCTCCCGGGCGCTGATCGAGAAGAAGCCCGCGTCGAAGCCGGCGACGTCGTCGTCGAGGACCCCGCTGGCCGCCACGAGGTCGGGGGCGTCGACGGTGTCGCGTGGGATTCCCGCCGCGACGAGTTCGTCCGGTGTGAAGGCACGCACGCTCTCCACCCCGGCGGTCAGGTTCGCCCAGTACTCGTCGACCGTGCGCGCTCCGGGGAACCGGACCGCCATGCCGATCACCGCGATCCGCCGGTCCCGTACCGGCCCGCCGACGGGCTCCGCCGTGGGCGTGGCCGCCGGGGCGGCGAGGTGCGCGCTGAGCGCGTCGACCGTCGGGTGGGCGAAGAGCACCGGCTGCGGGACCGGGCGCTCCAGTGCCCGCTCCAGGCGGGCCCGGAGGCGGACGATCTCGACCGAGCCGATGCCGAGTTCGTAGAACGGACGCGCCGGGTCGACCTGGCCACCCGTCAGGTCGCCGAGGATGCCGGTCAGCAGGGCGCGTACCTCCGCCCTGCCCGGTCCGGCCGCGCGCGCCGCCGGGGCCCCGGTGGGGTCGGTGGTCGCCCGCCGCCCGTCGTGCGGCCGGTGCGGCGACCGCTCGGCCAGGCAGCGCCGGACCAGCTCCGCGCGCCGGATCTTCCCCCCGGTGGTACGCGGGAACTGCTCCGCGGGGAGCGACCGCACCCGCTCGGGCACGACCTGCCAGCGTCGGGCCACCGCCGCCCGCACCGCCTCGGCCACCCCCGTCGCGGGCGCGTCGTCGTCGGGCACGTAGAAGATCACCAGCGACTCGGTGCCGGTGCGGGGCTCCGGTACGCCCACGGCGGCCACCAGGCCGCGCCGTACCCCGTCCACCTCCCCCACCACCTGCTCGACCTCGTGGCAGGGCAGGTTGTGCCCGTTCAGAATGATCATGTCCTTCGCCCGGCCGGTGATGGCGATCCGCCCGTCCCGCATGAAGGCGAGGTCGCCGGTCTCCAGCCAGCCGTCGCCGTCGGGGAAGGCCAGGCGGGTCGCCTCCGGGTCGGCGAGGTACCCGGGCGTAACCCGTGCCGACGAGACCTGGAGCCGGCCGATGCGGCCCTCGGGAAGCACCGCGCCGGCGGCGTCGACGATCCGCAGGGTGGCACCGGGCGCGGGCGGCCCGACGGAGAGGAACTCGGTGACGTCGGCCGGGTCGTCGTCCTCGGCGTACTCCAGGTCGCCGCCCAGGCTCGCCGTACGGACCCGGAGGCGGGTGCCGGGCTCGGTGAAGGAGGCGAAGGTGATTCCCGTGCTGGTCTCCGACATGCCCCAGGCCGGCGTCATCGCCTCCGCCGGCACCCCGGTCGCGGCGACGAACGCCTCGAAGGTCTCCGGCAGGCACTGCTCCCCGCCGCTGACCATCCGGCGTACGCCGCCGAGGTCCCACGGTTCTCCGGGGGCCCGGGCGACCGCGTCGGCCACCAGCCGCAGGCCGAAGTTCGGCGCCCAGCTGTGCGTGACCCGGTGCCGCCGCATCAGCTCCAACCACCGCAGCGGATCGTCGAGCACCCACTCGGTGGCGACGTGGACGGACGTGGCGCCGAGGAAGACGCCGCCGAGGTGGTAGAGCAGCAGGCCGGCGACGTGGTCCAGGGGAAGCCAGTTGAGCAGGACGTCCCGCGGGCCGATGTCGAGCATCGTCCGGGCGCCGACGGCGTACTCCGAGAGCCCCCGGTGCGTCAACGGGATCACCTTCGGCCGACCGGTGCTGCCCGAGGAGAGCTGCAGCAGCGCCACCGACCCGGGGTCGGTGTCCGCCGCCTCCGGATCCGGTACGGAAGGGGCGGGGCCGTCGGGAGCGGTCGTCGCGGTCAGCTCCGCCACCGCGACCACCCGGTCCCGCAGCGGCAGCCCGGCCAGCGCGTCCAGGTCCTCCGGCCCGGCCAGCACCACGGGCTCCCCCAGCACCCGCCAGGCGTGCACGAGGGCGGCGGCGGTGGGGTTGTCGGCGTCGTACCCGGTGGGCGCGCCGACGGTGAGCGGCACGATCCCGCCGAGGACGCAGCCGAAGAAGGTCGGCCAGTACTGCTCGCCCGAGGTGATCCGCAGGACGACGTGGGACCCGCGACCCAGGCCGTGGGCCCGCAGACCGGGCAGCGCCGCGCGCGCCCCGGCGAGCAGCCGCCCGTGGTCGAGGAACTCCTCGCGCCCGTCGGGACCCACGATCCGGATGCCCGCCTCCGGATGGTTCCGGGCCGCCCGCAGCAGCGCCTCGTCCATGGTCAGGGGATGGTCGACGGGGCCGGGCAGGTCCCCGCCGTGGCTGACGGCGGCGGGGCGATCGGCGGACGTCGACTTCACGGTGCTACCTCGACTTCTTGCGTTCGGTGCGGACGGTGCGCCGGCGTACGGGCGTGGGAGATGAGGAAGGCACCGGCGGCGGCGAGCGCCAGGCCGTGCGCCAGCGCGACCACCGGCAGGGGCGTCAGGCGGTCGAGCGCGAAGGCGCTGACGATCATGCCGATGCCGAACCCCGCGTTCTGCGCCGTGCTGGCCAGGCCCATGAGTTGCGGCAGCCGGGAGGGCTCGACGGTCTGCAACCGGGTGGTGTAGCTGATCTCGGCGTAGCCGTCCGCCATGCCGGCGGCCAGCGCCAGGACGGCCACCAGCCAGATCGGGGGCCCCGCGAAGGCGAGCACGAACAGCAGCGACATCGCGCAGGTGGCGACGCCGAAGGCCCTCGGCGATCCCGGGCGGGAGGTGCCGGCGGCCCGCCGGGCGTACCACCGGCCGGCGACGAGACTGCCGACCGCCCAGGGCGTGGTGAACAGGGCGGCGAACGCGGCGGGGGCGTCGGGCCAGGCCAGGTTCGCGTACACCGGCAGGCCCACGTTGTGGGAGGCGGACCCGAACGCGTCGACGGACCGCACCGCGATCATGGCCAGGATCACGGGGGCGACCGAGGGCAGGAGGCGCCGGAGCCCCGCCCCGCGGCGGGAGCCCTTGGCGGGCGGCCCGGCGGGGCGGCCCACCACGCGCCAGGCGCGGACCGCGGCGAGCAGCAGGGCGGACAGCGCGAACGAGGTGGCGTCGAGCAGGAACGCGGCGTGGTAGCCGAACAGGGTCACGAGGATCCCCGCGCTGCCGAAGCCCAGCAGCATGGCCACCGAGCGGGCCGCCACCAGGTTCGCGTTGGCCCGGGCCAGGTCGTCCGGGCCGACCAGCGCGGGCAACCCGCTGCGCAGCGCGACCACCCACAGCGTCTGGCTCCCGCCGAGGAGCACGGCCAGCGCGTGCAGCATGGTCGGCTGCGCGGCGGACGGCATCGCGACCAGCAGCACCAGCGCGCCGGCCGACAGCAGGTCGCCGCCGATCATGAGCCTGGCCCGCGCGTACCGGCTGACCAGCGTGCCGGCGACCAGCCCCATCAGGACGCCGGCGCACAGGCGGACCGCCATGAAGATTCCGGTGGACACGGCGGAGCCCGTGATCTCCAGGGTGAACAGCCCCAGCGCCACCATGTTCAGGAAGCTGCCGTACGTGGACACGGCGTGCGCGGCGATGACGAGACGGAGCGGGCGTGCGGGAGGTTCCTCCGTTGCTGGCACCTGTCGAGATCCGCCCCGCTCATGATCGTGCATGGAGCGAGGATCATGCCATTGCGGGTACGGGCATCTCAATACGTCGACGGACCGGCGCCCGCATCGCCGACGGCGGCTGTCCGTACGCCGTGGCGCAGAGCCGTCCTGAGTACCCCGCCTTGCCGGCCGGGCGGGCGTGTGGTTGGTTTCGGGGCAGACCAGATCAGCGGCACACCGAGGAGACACACGTGGACGACCCGGTTCTCGTCGAGCGGGACGGTCCCGTGGAGACCTGGACGATCAACCTGCCGGAGACCCGCAACCCCATCTCCGGCGATGACGTGATCGACGCGTTGGTGGCCCGGGTCGACGCGGTCAACGCCGACCGGGCGGTCCGGGCGGTCATCCTCACCGGCGCCGGCAGCGCCTTCTCCGCCGGCGGCAACGTCAAGGACATGGCGGACCGGGTCGGCCTCTTCGGCGGCGCCCCGCACGAGCTGCGCGACGGCTACCGCCGCGGCATCCAGCGGATCCCCCGGGCGATGTACGCGTGCGACGTGCCGCTGATCGCGGCGGTGAACGGAGCGGCCGTCGGCGCCGGCTGCGACCTGGCGCTCATGTGCGACCTGCGGATCGCCTCGGAGCGGGCGTTCTTCGCGGAGAGTTTCGTCAAGCTCGGCATCATCCCCGGCGACGGCGGCGCCTGGCTGCTGCCCCGTGCCGTCGGCGCCGCCCGGGCCGCCGAGATGACGCTGACCGGGGACCGGGTCGACGCCGCCACCGCCCTGGAGTGGGGGCTGGTCTCCCGGGTCGTGCCGCACGAGGAACTGCTCGCCGAGGCGCGCCGGCTCGCCGACCGGGTGGCCGCGAACCCTCCGCACGCCGTACGGATGGCCAAGAAGCTGCTGCGCGAGGCCCAGCACCAGAGCCTCGACAGCGTGCTGGAGCTCTCCGCCGCGATGCAGGCGCTGGCGCACCAGACCCGGGACCACGACGAGGCGGTCCGGGCCTTCCTCGACCGGCGCGAACCGCACTTCACCGGGGAGTGAGCGGGACGGCGGTCGGCGTACCGCCGTGGGTGCCGGCCGCGTCGTGCGCGGCGGCCTCCGGCCCCTGATCACCCGCGCCACGATGTAAGGAAGGGCACCTTCCTATCGCGTATGCGATAGGAAGGTGCCCTTCCTTACATGCGAGGGCGTCAGCGCTGCACGCGCGCGCCGGCGCCCCGGACGAGCGCCTCGACCTCCCGGAGGCTGGCCATCGAGGTGTCGCCGGGCGTGGTCATCGCCAGCGCGCCGTGCGCCGCGCCGTACTCGACGGCGGTGGCCAGGTCGCCCTTCTCCAGCAGGCCGTAGATCAGGCCGGAGGCGAAGCTGTCGCCCCCGCCGACCCGGTCCATGATCTCCAGTCCGGGCCGGTGGGTCGCCTCGACGAACCGCCCGTCCGCCCAGGCGATCGCGCCCCAGTCGTTGACGGTGGCGGTGCGCACCGTACGCAGGGTGGTGGCGACGACCTTGAAGTTGTCGTACTCCCCGGTGGCCGCCTCGATCATCCGCTGGAAGTTGGCCACCTCCAGCTCCGACAGCGAGGCGTCGGTGTCGGGCACCTCGAAGCCCAGCGAGGCGGTGAAGTCCTCCTCGTTGCCGATCATCACGTCGACGTAGCGGGCCAGCCGCCGGTTCACCTCCTGGGCGCGGGCCTGCCCGCCGACCGCCTTCCAGAGGCTGGGCCGGTAGTTGAGGTCGTACGAGACGACGGTGCCGTGCCGGGCGGCGGCGGCCATCGCCGCCTCCATCGTCTCCGGGGTGGTCTCGGACAGGGCGGCGTAGATGCCGCCGGTGTGCAGCCACCGCACCCCCAGGGTGCCGAACAGGTGGTCCCAGTCCACCTGGTCGGGCCGGAGCTGGCTGGCGGCGCTGTGGCCCCGGTCGGAGGTGCCGACGGCGCCCCGGACGCCGAAGCCGCGCTCGGTGAAGTTCAGCCCGTTGCGCACGGCGCGGCCGACCCCGTCGTAGGGCAGCCAGGTCACCAGCGACGTGTCCACCCCGCCCTGGAGCACGAGGTCCTCCAGCAGCCGGCCCACCTCGTTGTCGGCGAACGCGGTGACCACGGCGGTCCGCAGCCCGAAGCAGCGGCGCAGGCCGCGCGCCACGTTGTACTCGCCGCCGCCCTCCCAGGCCCGGAAGGTGCGGGCCGTGCGGACCCGGCCCTCGCCCGGGTCGAGCCGCAGCATGATCTCGCCGAGGGAGACCAGGTCGTACCGGCACTCGCCGGCCGGACGGATGGACAGCACGGCTCAGCCCTCCACGGCGGGTCGGGCGGCCTCGACGGCCGCGGCGGTGCGGGTGGCGACCTCGTCCCAACGCCCGGCGGCGATCAGGTCGGGGGCGACCATCCAGGTGCCACCGACCGCCAGGACGGCGGGCAGGGCGAGGTAGTCGGAGAGGTTGGCGGTGTTGACCCCGCCGGTCGGGATGAACCGCACCGAGCGGTACGGCGCGGCGAGCGCCTTGATCATCGCGACGCCGCCGAGCTGCTCGGCGGGGAAGAACTTGACCGTGTCGAGCCCGGCGTCGAGGGCCATCTGGATCTCGGTGCCGGTGGCGACGCCGGGGAAGACGGGCACGCCCGCCTCCTGGCAGCGCCGGACGACCGCCGGGGAGAACCCGGGGGTGACGACGAACCGGGCGCCCGCCTCGACGGCCCGGTCGACCTGGGCCGGGGTCAGCACGGTGCCGGCGCCGACGAGCAGGTCGCCCCGCTCGGACATGACGCGGATCGACTCGGCTGCGGCGTCGGTGCGGAAGGTCACCTCGGCGCAGGGCAGCCCGCCGCGCACCAGCGCCTCGGCCAACGGGGCGGCGTCGCGGGCGGCGTCGAGCACGACGACCGGCAGGATCCGGGCCGCGCCGACGGCCGCCACGACCGCAGGGCTCTGTTCATCATTCTGTACGCCAGTCACATATGTGACCCTAGCGCTGCCGACCGGCCTGTCAACCCCGCTAGAGTGGCGCCCATGACGCTGCCCGGCGGGTTCCAGCCCGTGAAGTCCTCCACCCGGACGCTGGAGGTGCTCGAGGCGCTGGCCGCCTCGCCGCAGCGGCGCTCGCTGGTCGACCTGGCCCGCGCGCTGGACATCCCGAAGAGCAGCCTGCACGGCATCCTGCGCACCATGGCCCAGCGCGGCTGGGTGGAGAGCGACCCGACCGGCACCCGCTTCGGGCTCGGGGTGCGCGCGCTCCAGGTCGGTGCCGCGTACCTCACCAGCGACGACACCGTGGGTCTGCTCGGCGGGGTGCTCGACGACCTGTCCCGGCAGTTCGGCGAGACCGTCCACCTGGGACGCCTGGACGGCGCGCACATCGTCTACCTCGCCAAGCGCGAGTCGGTGCACCCGCTGCGGCTCTACAGCGCGATCGGCCGGCAACTGCCGGCCCACGCCACCGCCCTGGGCAAGGCGCTGCTCGCCGAGCGCCCGGACGAGGCGCTCGACGGGCTGCTGACCTGGCCGCTGCCCGCGCTCACCCCGCACACCGTCACCGACCCCGACGCGCTGCGCGCCGAGCTGGCCGCCGTCCGGGAGCGGGGGTACGCGGTGGACCGCGAGGAGAACACCGAGGGCATCGTCTGCTTCGCGACGGCCGTACCCCTGGCGGCGCCGGCCACCGACGCGATCAGCCTGTCGGTGCCGGTGGCCCGGCTGGGCGCCGCCGGCGAGGACCGGATCGTGGCCGCGCTCCGCCGGGCCGTCGACCAGGTCCAGGCGGCGCGCGGCCTGCTCTCCACCGCCTGACCCGGCGCCGCTTCGACGCCCCCGCCGCCCACCGCCGGGCCCGGCGCGGGCGCGCACCGGCCGTCGCCGAGGGCGACGCGCGGGCCACAACTGGCAACCTTCTTGACAGATGTGTCGAGATATCGACAGACTTCTTTCGGAGAGCGCTCTCTTGTTTCGTCTGCCGCCCTCGCCGCACCGGGAGGAACCCCCTTGTCTCGAAGACTGCGCATGCTCGTCCCCGCCGCCGCCGGCCTCCTGCTCCTCGGCCTGACCCCGGCGGCGGGCCACGCCAGCGACACGTCCCCCGCCGCCCCGGACCGCGCCACGGCGGCCCCGGCCGACCCCAGCCCCGCCCTGGTCGAGGCGATGCGCCGCGACCTCGGCCTCACCCTCACCCAGGTCGACGAACGCCTCCGCACCGAGGCCGCGGCGCCGGTGGTCGAGCGGCGCCTGCGGGCGAAGCTCGGCCCGGCGTTCGCCGGCGCGTGGATCCCGCCCGGCGGGCACCGGCTCACCGTCGCCGTCACGGACCGCGCGCTCGCCCCGGCCGTCCGTGCCGAGGGCGCCGACGTCACGGTCGTCGCCCGCAGCGAGCGCACCCTCGACGCGGTCAAGCGCGCCCTCGACCGGCGCACCGCCGCCGCCGACCCGCGCGACGTCCACGGCTGGCACGTCGACGTCGCCCGCAACAGCGTGGTCGTGACGGTCCGGCCGGGCGCCGCCGACAAGGCGATCGCGTACGCCAAGGCCAGCGGCGTGCCCGCGGACGCGATCCGGGTCGTCACCGCCACCGACGCGCCCCGCCCGCTCTACGACATCCGCGGCGGCGACCAGTACGTGATCAACGGCAACACCCTCTGCTCGGTCGGCTTCGCGGTCGTCGGCGGCTTCGTCACCGCGGGCCACTGCGGGGGCGTCGGCAGCCCGACCCTCGGCTTCAACAACGTCTCCCAGGGCACGTTCGCGGGATCGTCGTTCCCCGGCAACGACTACGGGTGGGTACGCACCAACGGCTCCTGGACGCCGCAGCCCTGGGTGAACAACTACGCCGGGGGCAACGTGGCGGTCGCCGGCTCGCAGGACGCGGCGATCGGCAGCTCCGTCTGCCGCTCCGGGCGTACGACCGGCTGGCGCTGCGGGACCATCCTGGGTCGCAACGAGACCGTCAACTACCCGCAGGGCGCGGTGTCGGGCCTGACCCGCAGCAACGCCTGCGCCGAGGGCGGCGACTCCGGCGGGGCCTGGATCTCCGGCAACCAGGCCCAGGGCGTCACCTCCGGCGGTTCCGGCAACTGCTCCACGGGCGGCACGACCTGGTTCCAGCCGGTCAACGAGATCCTCGGCGTCTACGGGCTGTCCCTGGTGACCACCGGTGGTGGCGGCGGAAGCCGGCTGATCAGCAACTGGAACAACCGCTGCATCGACGTGCCGAACTCCAACTTCTCCGACGGCGTACCCCTGCAGACCTGGACCTGCAACGGCACCGCCGCGCAGTCGTGGACCTTCACCGGCGGCACGCTGCGCACCCAGAACAACAAGTGCATGGACGTGGCGTGGGGGTCCACCGCCAACGGCGCGGTCATCCAGATCGCCAACTGCAGCGGCAACCCGGCCCAGCAGTTCGTCCTCTCGGCGGCCGGCGACCTGGTCAACCCGCAGGCCAACAAGTGCGTCGACATCAAGGAGTGGAACAACTCCGACGGCGCCCGGCTGCACCTGTGGGACTGCCTCGGCGCCGCCAACCAGAAGTGGCGTCGCGGCTGACCCGGTGCCCGCCCGTCGTCGCGCCCGCACCGACCGGCCGATCGACCGCCGCGAGAGACGTCGCGCCGGCGCAGTTTCGCCAAGGAGGTCCTACATGTTCAGAGTCCGTACCCGCCGCCGGCCGTGGGCGCTCGCCCTCGCCGCGACCGCGATCATCGCCGCCACGACAGCTCTGTCCGTGCCGGTCCACCCCGAACCGGCGCAGGCCGCCATCGGGGGGATCACCTGGCAGGACGAGTTCAACGCCTCCGCCGGCACGCCCGTCAACCAGAGCAAGTGGCGCTTCGACATCGGTGGCGGCGGCTGGGGCAACAACGAGCGGCAGTACTACACCAACAGCACGAGCAACGCCGTGCACGACGGCCAGGGCAACCTGGTGATCACCGCCCGCCGGGAGAACCCCGCCAACTACCAGTGCCACTACGGCCGGTGCGAGTACACCTCGGCCCGGCTGCTCACGGCGGCCACGTTCACCCAGGCGTACGGCCGCTTCGAGGCCCGCATCAAGATCCCGCGCGGTCAGGGCATCTGGCCGGCGTTCTGGATGCTCGGCAACGACATGGGCAGCGTGGGCTGGCCGAACGCGGGCGAGATCGACATCATGGAGAACATCGGCCGGGAGCCGAACACCGTCTACGGCACCATCCACGGCCCGGGCTACTCGGGCGGCGGCGGCATCACCGGCAGCCGCACCATCGGCCAGCCGCTCGCCGACACCTTCCACACCTACCGGGTGGACTGGGAACCGAACTCCATCATCTGGTACCTGGACGGCGTCGAGTACCACCGGGTCGACCCGGGTCGGCTGGGCGGCAACCGCTGGGTGTTCGACCACCCCTTCTTCATGATCCTCAACGTGGCGGTGGGCGGCAACTGGCCGGGCTACCCCGACGCCTCCACGCAGTTCCCGCAGCAGATGCTCGTGGACTACGTACGCGTCTCGGGCTACACCTCGGGCGGCAACCCGCCGACCGGCACCAACGCCATCCGGGGCGCGCTCAGCGGTCGGTGCATCGACATCCCGAGCGCCAACCCGGTCGACGGGGCCAAGCTCCAGATCTGGGACTGCAACGGCACCGCCGCGCAGGCCTGGACCTTCGCCTCCGACGGCACGATCCGGGCGATGGGCAAGTGCATGGACCCGGCCTGGGCCGGCACGGCGAACGGCACCGAGGTCAACCTCGTCACCTGCAACGGCAACCCGGCGCAACGCTTCACCCTGAACGCCGCCGGTGACCTGGTCAACCTCAGCGCGAACCGCTGCGTCGACGTACGGGACCGCAACCCCAACAACGGGGGCAAGCTCCAACTGTGGGACTGCACGGGCGACGCCAACCAGAAGTGGTCCCGCGTCTGATCCCTCGGGCAGCACGCGGACGCCGGCAGGGTCGGCCGGGGCACACCGCCTCGACCGGCCCTGCCGGCCCGCCCCCCTTCAGCAGCCGCACCGCGCTGCTGTCCCCGTTCGACCGCCTGGTGTACGACCAGGCACACGTCACACCCTGTCCGGCACGCCACTCCCGACTTCCAGCGCCGACGAGTGAGCCGCGCACAACTCCACCCAGGCGCGACGCGTCCCGCCGTCGAGCCGGCCCTCGGGAACCTCGGCCATACACGCCTCGGCGACCTCAACCAGTTGCTGCGACCACGGGTCTTCCTCCATGACATCCAACCGACCGAAGTGGCTTGCCCACTTCCGCACGGGTCGCCTACCGTCGTCGGGCACCTCCCGGTGCGCAGGCAACGGCTACTTCCGCTTCCAACGGGGAGACGCGGGTGCGAATCCCGCCGCCGCCGAAAGGCGGTGTCGACCAGCAGCCCAGGTCACCTTGGCCCGCGAGGGCCGGTCTCCCGTTGCCGCCTCGATCTCGGGAGGTGCGCACGCCGCGTACCCGGTGCGCAGACAGCGGATACTTCATCTACGGGTCGGGGGTTCGAGTCCCCTCCAGCCCTCCGGGGCTGGTAGCTCAGCTGGCAGAGCGATAGCCCTTCCGCCGTCGACCTTCTGGTCTCGGGTACGCGGCGTGGCGTCATTTCCGGCCACGGTCACCGGGCGGCAAACCTCGTTGCCCCCGAGGCGGCGCCGCCGCTACGTTCGTGCCCGCACCTCCCGGTGCGAAGGCGACGGTTACATCTTGGAGGGGTGCCCGCACCCCGTTGAAGAGGCCGTCCGTCGCCGGCTCCGATCTCGGGAGGCGCGACCACGCCGCACGCCCGGTGCGCAGGTGACGGTTACTTCAGGGATCCGCAGGTTGGAGGTTCGAGTCCTCCGCCGCCTTCGGGCGGCTGGCTCAAGCGGCAGAGCGGCGGACAGGTCCGTCGCCGACTCCTGATCTCGGGTGTGCGGTGCGGTCGCGCCTTCCGCTCCACCCACCCGGGGTACGCGATGGCCAAGTTCAACCTCAAGCTGCGGCGCGACAAGCCGCCCGTCACCGCCGAGGGCGCGCCCGGCTTCGCCCGCGAGCCACGGGCCGAGCTGTTCCTGCTGGGCGTGTCGAACATGGTCGGCGAGGACACCTTCTACGAGGGCGCCGCCGACCGGGACTCCCGGTTCCGCGAGTTGGTCGCCGCCGTGGCCGTCGCCGACCCCGACTGGTTCGCGCGCTTCGTGCGGTGGCTGCGTACCGGCGCGATGCTGCGTTCCGCGTCCGTCGTGGCCGCCCTGGAGGGTGCCCGCGCGCAGGTCGCCGCCGGCATCCCCGGTTCCCGGGCGGTGGTGGACTCCGCGTTGCAGCGGGCCGACGAGCCGGGCGAGGCCCTCGCGTACTGGCTGGGCCGCCACGGCCGGGCGATGCCCAAGCCGGTCAAGCGGGGCATCGCCGACGCGGTGGCGCGGCTGTACCACGAGCGGAGCCTGCTCAAGTACGACGCCGACGGCAGCGCGGTGCGGTTCGGCGACGTCATCGACCTGACCCACCCGACGGCGCGGGACGCGCGGCAGGGCGACCTCTTCCGGCACGCGCTGGACCGCCGGCACAAGCGCGACAACCCGCTGCCCGGGTCCCTCACGATGCTGGCGGCGCGGGCCGAGCTGATGGCGTTGCCGGTCGAGCGGCGCGTCGAGATCACCGACCCGGCGGTGCTGGGCGCGGCCGGCATGACCTGGGAGGCCCTCGCGGGCTGGCGGCAGACCGCGATGGACGCCGCGGCGTGGGAGGCGATCATCCCGACCATGGGCTACCTGGCGCTGCTGCGCAACCTGCGCAACTTCGACCGGGCCGGCGTCAGCGACACCGTCGCCGAGGCGGTGGCGGCGAGGCTGGCCGACCCGGGCGAGGTCGCCCGGTCGCGCGTGCTGCCGATGCGGTACCTGTCGGCGTACAACGCGGCACCGAGCCTGCGGTGGGCGTACCCCCTGGAGCGGGCGTTGCAGCAGGCGCTGGCGCACGTGCCCGCCCTGGACGGGCGGACCCTGATCCTGGTCGACACGTCGGGGTCGATGAACAGCGCGTTCAGCAAGGACGGCACGCTGCGCTGCTGGGACGCGGCCACCGTGTTCGGCCTCGCGCTGGCCGCCCGCGCGCGGGACGCCACGGTGGTGTCGTTCTCCAACGCCAGCACGGTGTTCCCGGCCGTCGCCGGCGAGTCGGTGCTGGCCGCGGTGCGCCGGTTCAAGGAGGGTGGCTACTTCCACGGCGCCGGGACCCAGACCGAGACGGCGGTGCGCGACCACTACGACCGGCACGACCGGGTGGTCATCCTCACCGACGAGCAGGCGCACTGGCACGGCGCGGCGGACGTCACGGCCGCCGTGCCCGCGCGGATACCCGTGTACACCTGGAACCTGGCCGGGCACCGGGTCGGGCACGCGCCGGCGACCGGCAACCGGCACACGTTCGGCGGGCTCTCCGACGCCGCGTTCGCGATGATTCCGCTCATCGAGGCGGGGTCACGAGACCAGTGGCCCTTCTGACCCGTGTCGCGGCGTCGGTCCCGTCGCCCGGGACCGGCGCCGGGGCACGGCCGGTGGACGATGCCCATTGACGGACGTCTAGGCACGTTGCAAGATGCGGGCGCACCCGTCGTGGTGTGAAGCTCCGGTGATCCCTGGCGTACCGCGATCAGGAGGCCCAGCACTGTGAATACCGGTCTGTCGCTCGTGCTCTTCCCCATCGCGCTGGGCATCGTCATGCTCGGCCTCGGGCTAACCCTGACCATCGCCGACTTCCGTCGCGTCGTCGCCTATCCCCGGGCCGTGATCATCTCCCTGGTCTGCCAGATGCTGGTCCTGCCGGCCGTCTGCCTGGGCCTGGTGCTCGCCGCCGACCTGCGTCCGGAGTTGGCCGTCGGAATGATGCTGCTCGCCGCCTCCCCCGGCGGCAGCACGGCCAGCCTCTTCAGCCACCTGTTCCAGGGCAACGTCGCGCTGAACGTCACCCTGACCGCCATCAACTCGGTGCTCGCCCTGTTCACGCTGCCGGTGATCGTCAACCTCTCCGTCGCCGCGTTCATGGGCTCGGACAGCTCGCTCGGCCTCCAGTTCGACAAGGTGCTCCAGGTGTTCGCCCTGGTGCTCATCCCGATCGCGATCGGCATGGTCGTCCGGCAGCGGCGTCCCGCGTTCGCCGCGCGCATGCAGCGACCGGTGAAGATCCTCTCCATCGTGGTCCTCATGGTCGTGATCGTCGGCGCGGTCCTCGGCGTCAAGGACGAACTCGCCGCCACCATCGGCGCGGTCGGCCTCATCGCCCTGCTGTTCAACCTGCTCAGCCTGGCCATCGGCTACGCGGCGCCGCGCCTGCTGCGCGTCGGGCACCGGGATTCCGTCGCGTCGTCGTTCGAGATCGGCGTCCACAACGCCACCCTGGCCATCACGATCGCGCTCAGCCCGGCCCTGCTCAACAACACCGACATCGGCATGCCGCCGGCGATCTACGGCATCCTGATGTTCTTCACCGCCACCGCCTTCGGCTTCGTCGCCGCCCGCCGGTCCCGGACCGCGGACGATCCGACCCGTCTGCCCACCCCGACGGCGTGAGCGGGCATTGAGGCACACCGCGCGAGCGGCGGCGTGCCGTACCGCCGCTCGCGCGCGGCACCGGGTTTCGCCTAGGGTCCCCGGTCATGCCGCCTGAAGGTTCCGACTTCACGGCCGGGCTGCCCCGCAAGCGCATGGGCGCCGGGCTGCTCGTGACCGACTCCGACCGAGGGGTCATGTTCGTCTACGACGGGGGCCGGCTGACGCCGGCGCAGGCCGCCCGGATCGTGTTGCCGCCCGCCGAGCTGCGGAGCTGGTCGTGGTGTGACCGGCGGGAGGCCGACGGGCGGCTGGTCCCGCTGCTCGCCCGACGGGTCGCGGAGGCACTCGCCGCGCGCGACGACGGCGTCACCCGCTATCTGGAGGACGGCTTCCGGGTGAGCTGACCCGTCCCGGATCGCTCCATCTTCCCTGCCGTGGGGTCTGGACCAGCGCGTCGTCGACAGTGACCATTGGTAGCTGTGCAAATACTGTGGGTTGGACGCTCCGCTCCCCCACCACCGCCCGACCCGCGACGCCGACCACGTCACCGCGCAGCGAGGAGACACGCCCGTGCCCGGAGCCGCCACCCGCACCGAACGGGACACCACGTCGGAACAGTCGGCTCCGGCAGGGGCGGAGTCGGTCCTGCCGGAGCTGCGGACGATGTACTGGGAGACCGGGATGCAGGCGCGGTCGGAAGCCGGCCTGTTCACCGTCTTCGCCGAACTGCCCCGGCTGGTCTGGACGGCGGTCCGGACCAGCTGGCGGGCTGACCGCCTCCGGACCTCGGTGGTGGCCGCCGCGACGCTCGGCGGCGGGGCGATGGCCGCCTTCGGGCTGCTGGCCACCCAGCGGGTGCTTGTCGAGCTGTTCGCCGGGGGCCCGACCACGGAGAAGGTGCTCGCCGCGACGCCCGCGCTCGCCGTGCTGGCGGGGGCGACCGCGCTGCGCGCCGGCATGGGCATCGCCACCGGGTACGCGCAGAACGGGCTCACCCCGCGGGTGAGCCGGGAGGTGGAACGCGGCCTGTTCGAGATGTCCACGGCGGTACGGCTGGAGGCGTTCGACGCCGACGCGTTCGCCGACGACATGGAGCGCGCCTCCCGGGGCACCGAGTCGACGGTCGACCTGGTGGAGTCGTCGATGAACCTGCTCGCCGGGCTGGCCGGCCTGCTCGCCGTGGCGGTCGCCGTCGTCGTCATCCACCCGCTGCTGCTGCTGGCGCTGCTGGTCGCGACGCTGCCCAAGGCCTGGGCGTCACTGCGGGCCGGGCACCTGCGCTACCGGACCTACACGGCCGGCTCGGTGCGGCGACGGCGACTGTGGCTGCTGCACCGGCTGATGGCCGAGCGGGACTCGGCGCCGGAGCTGCGCTCCTACGGGCTGCGCCGCTTCCTGCTGGACCAGTACGACCGGGTGATGGAGGTCGAGACCGACATCGAGCTGGCCCTCGCCCGCCGGGTCACCACGACCACCACGGTCGGGGCGGTGATCGGCGGAATCGCCACCGCCGTGGTCTACCTCCTGCTCGGGCTGCTGCTCGTCGACGGTCAGATCCCGCTCGCGGCGGCGGCGACCTGCGTGGTCGCGGTGCAGGCCGCGCAGCGTTCGCTGGCCGTCACCACCTTCCAGGTCGACCGCGTCTACACCGAGGGTCAGCACTTCGGCGACTACGCCGGGTTCATGACCCGCGCCGCCGACTACCTGCCCGACCCGGCGCCGGGCGCCGCGGGCACCGACCCCGGCCCGCTGCGCGAACTGGCCGTGCGGGAGGTCAGCCTGCGCTACCCCGACCGGGGCGTCCCCGCCGTGGACCGCGTGACGCTGACGATCACGGCGGGGCAGACGGTGGCGTTCGTGGGCGAGAACGGCTCGGGCAAGACCACCCTCGCCGCGATGATCGCCACCCTGCGCGCGCCCACCGAGGGCGTCATCTGCTGGAACGGGCGGCCCCTGCCCGAGTGGGACCTCGACCGGCTGCGGGCCCGCATCGCGGTGGTCACGCAGGAATACCACAAGTGGCCGTTCACGGCCGCGACGAACATCGCCGTCGGCGACGTCGAGAGCGAGGCACGGCAGGACCGGATCGAGGCCGCAGCCGCCCGCGCCGTCGCGCACGACATGATCCAGGAGCTCCCCGACGGGTACGAGACACTGCTCGACCGGACGTTCGCCAGGGGCCAGGACCTCTCCGGCGGCCAGTGGCAGCGCATCACCGCCGCCCGGGGCTTCCTCCGCGACGCCGAACTGCTGGTCATGGACGAGCCGTCCTCCGCCCTCGACCCGCGCGCCGAGGACGCCCTGTTCCAGGCCATCCGGGACCGGCAGGGTCGGGCGACCACCATCCTCATCACCCACCGGCTGGCCAACGTCCGGCACGCCGACCGGATCTTCGTCCTGCACGACGGCGCGCTGGTCGAGGCCGGCAGTCACGCCGAACTCGTCGCCGCCGGCGGCCGGTACGCCGAGCTGTTCGCCCTCCAGGCCGCCGGCTACCACGGCGCCCACGACGAGGACGCCCCCGCGCCACGGCAGCGCTGACCGACGGGCGCTCCGGCCCCCGGGGGCGTCCCGGGGGCCGGGGCGTCGCGTCAGTGGATGATGACGGGAGCCTTTGGCTGCCCCTCCTGCTGGCCGTCGAGCAGGTGCGACGGCTCGCGCCGGCGCGGCAGGAACGCCACCGGGACGAACGTGACCAGCACCAGCGCGAACGCGACCCAGAACGTGGTGGCGAAGGAGCTGGCGGCGAAGTCGAGGCCACGCTGGATGAGCGACGGGTCGACCGGGAACTGCTGGGCCAGCTCCGGCTGCTGCTGGACGGCGATGGCGAGGCCGGCCTCCGTCACCGGTTCCCCGCTCGGGTCGGTCGCCCCGGGGATCGGCCGGGAGCCGTTCAGCTCGCTGGTGAGGATCACCGACATCATGGCGGCGCCCACGGACCCGCCGATCTGCTGGAGGATGTTGACCAGGGTGGAGCCGCGGGCCACCTCGTGCGCCTTGAGGGTCTTCAGCGCCGAGGTCATGATCGGCATCATGGTGCCGCCCATGCCCAGGCCCATGACGAACAGCGACCCGCAGAGCAGGACGTACGAGGTCTGCGGGTCGACCTGGGTGAAGGTGAAGAACCCGACGGCGATGAGCGCCAGCGCGAACGGCACGGTACGGCCGACGGGGACCCGGTCGGCCAGCATCCCGGCCACCGGCATGGTCACCATCGCGCCGATGCCCTGCGGCGCCATCAGCAGGCCGGCGGCCAGCGTCGTCTCGCCGCGGATCTGCAGGAAGTAGCTCGGGAACAGCAGGCCGGCGCCCATGAACGCGATGATGAACACGAACATGGTCAGCGCCGCGACGGTGAGGCTGCGGTTGCCGAACAGCCGCAGGTCGAGCAGGGGGTGCCGGGTCCTGAAGGAGTACAGGACGAAGGCGACGAGGAGCACGCCGCCGACCAGCATGGGCACCCACACCTCGGCGTCGGCGAACGTGCCGGTCTCGGGCAGCGTGGAGACGCCGTAGAGGAAGAGGGCGAGCCCCGGCGAGAGCATCAGCATGCCGAGGAAGTCGAACGACTCGGACGGCTCGGGGTTGTCCTTCGGCAACGCCAGTGCGGCGTAGACGAGGGCCAGGGCGCCGATCGGCAGGTTGATCAAGAAGATCCAGTGCCAGCTCGCGACGTCGATCAGCCAGCCGCCGAGGATCGGCCCTCCGATGGGACCGAGCAGCATCGGGATGCCCAGGACGGCCATCAGCCGGCCGATCCGGTGCGGCCCGGCCGCCCTGGTCATGATCGTCATGCCCAGCGGCAGGAGCATGCCGCCGCCGAGGCCCTGGAGCACGCGGTAGCCGATGAGCTGCCCGATCGTGTCGGCGTTGGCGCACAGCCCCGACCCGATCGTGAACAGCGCGATGGCGATCATGTAGAGCCGCTTGGTGCCGAACCGGTCGGCGGCCCAGCCGCTGAGCGGGATCACCGTGGCCAGCGCGAGCGTGTAGGCCGTCATGGTCCAGGCGACCTCGGCGTACGACGCGTTGAACTCGCGCTGGAATGTCGGCAGGGCGACGGTGACGACCGTCACGTCGAGGATCGACATGATCGCGCCGAGGACGACGACCCCGGCGACCTTGAGCACCGAGGCGTCGAGTTTGTCCGAGGTCGCGATGGATTGCTGTGTCACTAATTCTCCTGGGTCCCCGTGGTGGCCGGCGCGAGCCGTGCCTCGACCTGTCACGTACTGACACTGTCCGCAGGCAGACTAACGAGCGGCACCGACGATCGGCGTACGATTTCCGACCGCCGGAGAGTGGGCGACGCCACGTCGGCGGGCGGGTCGACCGCCGCAGGGGGCGCTCTCCCGCGCGAAGGTCGGGGCCCGTTCGGCCGCGCCGCCGGCGGTCAGCCCACCTTGGGTACGGCGCGGGAGATGATCGCGGCGAAGTCGACGCCGCGGGGCAGCGTGCCGTACGCCTGGCCGTGGTCGCCGCCGAGCCGGGAGGCGCAGAAGGCGTCGGCGACGGCGGGGTGGCCGTGCCGCACCAGCAGCGAGCCCTGCAGGACCAGGGCGAGCCGCTCGACGACCCGGCGGGCCCGCAGCTCGACGTCGTCGTGGTCGGACAGCTCGGCCTGCACCCGGCGTACGGCGGCGTCGAGCCGGGCGTCGGCGCCGGCCGCGGCGGTGACCTCGGCCCGGAACGCCGCCATGACCTCGGGTTCCCTGGTGAGGGCGCGCAGCACGTCCAGCGCGGCGACGTTGCCCGAGCCCTCCCAGATCGAGTTCAGCGGGGACTCGCGGAACAGCCTCGGCATGCCCGACTCCTCGACGTAGCCGTTGCCGCCCAGGCATTCGAGGGCCTCGGCGGCGTGCGCCGGCCAGCGCTTGCAGACCCAGTACTTGCCGACGGCGAGGGCGAGCCGCTTGAAGGCGGTCTCGCCGGCGTCGCCGCGCGCGGACCGGTCGGTGGCCCCGGCGAGGCGCATCATCAGGACGGTGGCGGCCTCGGACTCGACCGCGAGGTCGGCGAGCACGTTGCGCATCAGGGGGGCCTCGACGAGGTACCGGCCGAAGGCCTGCCGGTGGGTGGCGTGGTGGGCGGCGGTGGTCACGCCCTGGCGCATGCCGGCCGCCGCGCCGATGACGCAGTCGAGGCGGGTCAGGTTGACCATGTCGATGATGGTGCGCACGCCACGGCCCTCGTCGCCGACCCGCCAGGCGACCGCGTGCTCGTACTCGATCTCGGCGGAGGCGTTGGAGCGGTTGCCGAGCTTGTCCTTGAGGCGCATCAGCCGCATCGGGTTGCGCGTGCCGTCCGGCAGGACGCGCGGGACGAGGAAGCAGGTGAGCCCGCCCGGCGCCTGGGCGAGGGTGAGGAAGACGTCGCACATCGGCGCCGACGTGAACCACTTGTGCCCGAGCAGGCGGTAGGTGCCGTCCGGCTCGGGGCGGGCGGTGGTGGTGTTGGCGCGTACGTCCGAGCCGCCCTGCTTCTCCGTCATCGACATGCCGGCCAGCAGTCCCCGCTTGGCCAGCGGCGGACGCAGCCCGAAGTCGTACGACGTGGCGGTGAGCAGCGGCTCGTAGCGCGCGGCCAGCTCCGGGGCGTGCCGCAGCGCCGGCACGGCGGCGTAGGTCATCGAGATCGGGCAGCCGTGCCCGGCGTCGGGACGCCAGGTGTAGAACTTGGCCGCGCGGGCCACGTGCGCGCCCGGCCGGTCGTCCGCCCACGGCGCGGCGTGCAGGCCGTGCGTGACCGCCGTACGCATCAGCTCGTGCCAGGCGGGGTGGAACTCCACCTCGTCGACGCGGTGGCCGTGCCGGTCGTGGGTGCGCAGGACCGGCGGGTGCTCGTTCGCCAGCCGCCCGTGCTCGATCGCCTGCTCGCCGCCGCCGAGGCGGCCCAGTTCGTGCAGCTCGGTGGCGGCCCAGCCGGCGCCCTCGCGTTCGAGCCCGTCGAGCAGCGCCGCGTCGTCGGCCGTGTCGTGACCGACCAGCGGCGGAACCTGGTTGAGGACCTCGTGCGTCGTCACGGCGACACTCCCAGCGCGCGGTGGAGGAAGGTGATCAGGTGTTCGATGGTGCGCGGCCCGGCGACCCCGGCCGCGAGGGGGCCGACCATCGCCTCGGCCAGGGCGCCGACCAGCGCGGTGGCGGTCAGCTCGGGATCCTGCGGGGGAAGTTCGCCGCTCGCCACCCCCTGGGCGACGTGACCGGCGATCAGCTCGGCGTACGCGCGGCGGAAGACGAGCCGCTCGGCGTCGACCGCCGGGTCGGCCGGCTCGGCGAGCAGCGCGTACGCCAAGCGGGGGGACCGCAGCGCCCGGCCGGAGAACGTCTCGATGACGGCGGTGACCCGCTCGGCGACGGTGCCCTCCAGCGCCGCCGCGCGCGCCACCGCGTCCACCTCCCGCCGCGAGGCGGTGCGGAACACCTCGGCGACCAGGTCGGCCTTGGTGGGGAAGTGCCGGTAGACGCTGCCGGTCGCCATCCCGGCCCGCTCGGCGACGGCGGCGACCGAGCAGCCGGCGTACCCGTGCTCGGCCATGATCTCCAGCGCGGCGGCGATGATCCGCTCCCGGGACGCGCTGAGCCGGGCCTTCACGCGTTCGGTGCTCCGGTAGACCACGCAAGGATTGAACCACCATTCAATCCTTGCCGGCAAGGTCGCCGCCGCGAACGGCAGAGGGGCGCCACCCCTCTCCGGGAGGCGCCCCTCTGCGATGGCCGGTACCTGACCCGCTGGCCGACCGGGGCGGGTGCGGTCAGCAGCCCTGCCGGCGGCTGTAGATCTGGTGGCGCGCGCCCGCCCAGCCGATGTAGCCGACCGCCTCGACGCAGTAGGACGCCGTGCCGGTGACGCCGACCGGGCCGGCGTGGTAGCTGAAGTCACCGGAGTCGGTGTCCGCGCTACCCGAGCGGGTGCAGTGCGCGCCCTCACCGGAACGCTCGGCGCAGCGGTAGATCTGCACGAAGGTGGGTGCCGACTTCCCGTAGGCCGCGCCGCGGTGGTAGAAGCACGCGCTGTTGGTGCCCCCGTTGCTGCTGTTGTAGTAGATCACCAGTTCGCCGTAGCCCGAGGACTGCACCTGGCTGTAGATGATCGTGCCCGAGCAGGAGCCGGCCGCCTGGGCGGCGGGTGCGCCGATCGTCATGACCGACGCGACGGTCACCAGTGCCATCAGGGTCGAGAACACTCTCTTCATGGTCACCAAGGCCCAATCCACAGTCGACTGTTTCCGTTGTGGATCATGATCGCACGACGCGCGCCCCGGCATTGCCCCGTGGGCGACACACCGCCGGGCGTCAGAGCTGCCGCAGGATGGCCACCTTGTCGTACGCGACGGCGACCACGTCCGGCTTCCCGGCGGCGCGGAACGCGCACGCGCCGTCTGCCGCAGGGCGCGCCGACACCCGCTCCCGCCGCAGCCGGCGTCACGGGGCGTGGCGCCACCAGGGGCTATCGAGTACGAGTTCCTCGAGGTCACGGACGTTCTCGGCAACCGTCTGCGCGGGGATGTCCGGGCGTTGGAGCGAGACGCGGAGGTCCGCGGCGAGGTAGCTCGCCTCGCGCACCTCGCACTCCCGGCGCAGCGTGGCCGGGGACGTCCCCGTCGCGTCGGCGACGACGTCGAGGACGGCCTCCATGTGCGGGCCAGTGAACCGGACCAGGAAGAACCAGTCATCCATCGGTTCGCCGAAGCGCGCCCACTCGAAGTCCAGCAGCGCCGTCACACTGCGGTCGCGAGCGAGCCAGTTCCCCCAGTGGCAGTCCGCGTGGACCGGGACGGCCACGCTCGCCTGCGCCGGCGCGCCCTCCGCTATCGCCGCCAGACCGTCGAGCACCCGGCGAGGGATGATCCCGTCCCGGTTCAGGGCGGCGAGGCTCTCCACCTCGGCGAAGAGCGCGGCCCGGCTGACGAATCCGCCGTGGTCAAGCGTCTCCGCCAGCGTCTGCCGGGCGGGGGCCGCAGGCGTCCAGCGGTGCAGTGCGTGCAGCCGCTGCACCGCCTCCGCCGCCAGCAGGCGCGCGGTCACCTCGTCCACGCCGGGCATGTCCATGCCGGGCGTCGCCCCGGGCGCGCGGGCGTAGCAGGCGTAGCGGACCTCGCGGCTCTCCAGCTCGTAGCGCCCGCTGTCGAGCAGCGGCGCCGTGATGCCGGCGGGCAGGTGGGGCGCGAGGGCGATCTCCCGGTCCAGTCGCGAGTGGCGGTCGGCCTCGATGACCTTCACGACGACGTCCGCTCCCAGATAGACGTGGTGCGAGAGGCTGTCGGCGACGGTCATCGGGCCGGGGTCGCGGCCCAGGGCCGCCGTGGCGATCGCGTGGGCCACGTCGTGGGCCTGTCGCGGGTCGATCATCGGCGGTCGCGCCGCGGCGTGGCCGTCGTCCTGGAGGGCGTCATCCGGGTGTCCGATCGTGAGGGCCGGTCGCGAGCACCCTATCCCCGTACGGCGATCGTCGTTGTCCACCCTCGACGTGCCCGCGTCCCTCACCCGGCCGTGGGAGTTCCCGCGGCGCCGAACCATCTGGCGAGCGCGACGTCGAGTGTCTGCTGGTCCTCGCCGACCCACGCGACGTGCCCGTCCGGCCGGAGCAGTACCGCCGGCACGCCCCACTCGTCGCTGCCGTCGGCGACGTGGTCGACCCGGTCGGCCCAGCCGTCCACCGACAGCCGCCCCGTCTGGTCGAGCAACAGCCCGTTGCCGGTGCGCAACAGCTCGAACAGGCGCCCGTGCTTCAGCCCGGCGTCGCGCAGCCGCCGCCCGAGCAGGTCGTGGCCCGCGCCGAAGTCGTACCGGATGTCGATCGCCGTGATCTTCCCGATCAGGAACCGGTTGACGTCGTTGAAGTCCATGAGCTGCGCCAACAACCGCCGTACCGCCTGCGGTCCGGGTTCGTTGGTCGTCAGCTGCATCTGTGCGCGGGTGTTGTCCAGCACATCGGCGGCCACCGGATGCCGCTCGGACTCGTAGCTGTCCAGCAGGTCGTCCGGCGCCCAGCCGTTGACGGCCGCCGCCAGCTTCCAGCCCAGGTTGAACGAGTCCTGGATGCCGAGGTTGAGCCCCTGCCCGCCCATGGGCGGGTGGACGTGCGCGGCGTCCCCGGCCAGGAACACCCGGCCGACCCGGTAGCGCTCGGCCTGGCGGGTCGCGTCGCCGAAGCGCGACAGCCAGCGCGGGGAGTGCGCGCCGAAGTCGGTGCCGGCGTACCTGCGTAGCTGTCGCGTGAACTCCTCGAACGTCGGCGGCACCGAGCGGTCCTCGGCCACGCCCTCCGCCGGTACGACCGCCCGGAACACCCCCGGCTTGCCCGACGGCCCGATCCCGAACCGCTTCTCGGTCCTGCGCACCTCGGTCATCACCTCGGTGAGGTGTTCCGGGGACGCCGTCACCTCCATCTCGCCCAGCAGGGTGTCGACCTTCGACGGCTCGCCGGGGAACCCGACCCCGAGCACCTTCCGCACCGTGCTGCGCCCACCGTCGCAGCCGACGACGAAGCGCGCCCGCAACGGGGTCGCGGTTCCACTTCCAAGATGTACGGTCACGCCGTCGTCGTCCTGCGTCAGCCCGACCACCGCACCACCGCGGCGGATCTCGGCCCCGACTTCGGCCGCGTGCTCGGCGAGCAGCCGGTCGGTGAGCGTCTGCGGAATGCCGAGCACGAATCCGTGGGCGGTGTCCAGCCCGGTCGGGGCGGGCTTCTCGATGCCCGCGAAGAATCCGTTGAGCGGATACTGCCTGCCGTTTTCGAGGAACCGCTCCAACAGCCCCCGCTGATCCATCACCTCGATACTGCGCACGTGCAGCCCGAGCGACCGCACGAACGGCGGCGGCTCGGCGTCCTTCTCGAGCACGAGCACGTGGACGCCCCGAAGACGCAATTCACTCGCCAGCATCATGCCGGTCGGGCCGCCGCCGACAATGATCACATCGAACATGAATCCCCCATGGTGTGCCGATTCCTGCGCTCGGCCGACGATTCTGCGCCACGACCGGGGTCTTGCCGCAAGCCCTGGGGTGCGATATATGTTAATGGTGGCAAGGAGTTCTCCTCCTTGCCTTTGTTGTTCTCCGGCCCCGCACGCGCGGGCTTTGTCGTTCCCACGCCGACGGGATCTGCCCGTCAGTACGCTGCGCTCGTCACCGGTTCCTCACGAACTGCCCTGCTGCCGACGCACCATCTCGGTGATCCAGACGGGCGCGAACGGAGACGTGCAGCCCGGGGAGGTCGGGTAGTCCTTGAGCACCCCCAGGCGCTCACCGATCTCGATCGCACGGGCGCGGTGCCCGGAGTGCTCGATTCCGATACGAGCCAGGCACTCGTTCATCGCCCACTGCAGGCGATCCGGCGCGTCTCCCATCTCCGCCTCGATGACGTCGAGCAGTCCTCCGAGGTCGAGTCCTTCGGGCCTCTTCGTCACGCGATCGGCGGTCAGGGCCCAGCCGGCACTCGCCACCACTGGATCAGGATCGGCGGACCACGCCAGGCGCAGCTCTTCGGAGTGCGGGTTCTTCTTCACCACGTAGTTCACGAGCCAGTAGTGCGTGCACCTTGGGTGTGCGCGCCTCGCGACCTTCCTCGTCGTCGACGAACTCGAACGGATCGTGTTCACGAACGCGATCGACAGCGCCTGGCGGCCCACGGACCCCTCCCCCGTCCCCATGACCGCCGAGATCACCCTGCGCGATCATCCGGACGGCACGGACTACCGGATCGTCGTCCGCCACGGCGATCCCGCCGCACGCGCCCGCCACCAGGAACTCGGCTTCGCGCAGGGCTGGGGCTCGGTCACCGGGCAACTCGCCGGGGTCGCCGAAGACCACCGTTGATGTACGTCCAGCCCTCCGTCACGCTCGGGCTTCGGATCGAACAGGACCATCCACGGCACCGGCATGAGTGATGACTACGTCACGGCGCTGTTCAACGCCCAGGAGAATGCGCGCGCCCTCGCCAGCGCCGACGGGTGCGACCCGTGCACGCAGTGCAGCCCTGACGGAGGCTTCACGGCGCAGCCGTTGCCGGGCCTCTACCCGGTACGGGCGCAGTTCATCTGCACCTGCGGCAGGTCGTCGGGCTGGCAGCCGGAGCGGCTAGGCGGAAACCTGCTTCTCGCCGTCGGGCCCCTGTGCCCGCGCCGGGTCAGGCGCCGGTTCGGCGGATCCGCCCGTCGCGCTGGTCGGCTGGGGGTTCTCCGTGCCGGCCGACCGCGCCCGCAGCCGGCGTACCTCCGGCACCGCGAGCGTCGCTGCCGTGCCGACCGCGACGGCGCCGGCCCCGGCGACCAGCGTCGCGCCGGCCCCGATCAGGGCGCTCGCCGGACCGGCCAGGGCGTAACCGATCGGTTCGAAGGTGTAGGCGCCCAACCAGTCGTACGAGCTGATCCGCGACAGGGTCTCCGGCGGGACGTTCTCGTGCATGGCCGTCTGCCAGTACGTCCAGAAGACGGACTGGGCGATCCCACCGAGGAACGCGACCGCGGCGATGGCGACCGGGGAAGCCGCGACGGAGAGCAGCAGGAGCATGGGTACGAAGAGGAAGGCGCCGGCCACCGCCGGGATCAACGGCCGCCGGGGGTGGGCCGACATGGCGACGAATCCACCGACGAACGCCCCGAGGCTGATCGCGCCCAGGATGAGGCCCCAGCTGGCCGGCCCGCCGAGTTCGTCCTTCGCGATCAGCGGGCCGAGCACCATGAACGGCGCCAGGCCGAGCATTCGCACGAGCGCGCTCTGGAGCGTCACCGGCCAGAGCCACCTGCGCGACCGGAAGTCCTGCCAGCCGTCCCGAACGTCACGCAGCACGCTCTTGCCCGAGTTGGCGACCGGCGCGGAGCCGACCCGGATCGCGCTGATGAGCACGGCGCTGAGCAGGAAGGAGAGCGAGTCCAACGCCAGCGCGTAACCGGCGCCGACCGCCACCACCAGCAGCCCGCCCAGCGCCGGCCCCACCACCCCCGCAGCCGCGATCATCAGCCCCCGCAGCGCGTTGGCCTCGCGGTGGTGCTCCGCCGGCACCGTCTCCGGTTGCAGGGCGCTGACCGCCGGGATGAAGAACGCCGAGGCGATTCCGGACACCACCTGCAACAGCAGGAGGTGCCAGATCCTGGCATGGCCGGAGATCAGCAGCGCCGCCATCACGCCCTGCGACGCGAACCGCACCAGGTCGGCGGTGATCATGAGCCGGCGCCGGGACATCCGGTCCGCGACCGCGCCGCCGATCACGAGGAACAGCGCCAGGGAGAACGCCTCCACGGCGAGCACGAGCCCCAGGTCGGAGGCGGAACCGGTCAGGTCGAGCACCCCGAAGGCCAGGGCCACGACGGTGATCTGGTTGCCGAGCTGCGAGGTGATGCGCCCGCCGAGCAGCAGCCGGAAGTCGCGCTCCCGCAACACGCGCATCGATGGAAGCGTGAACAAGAGGGGGCCTCCTCAGACCGGACGGACTGCGCCGTGCTGCGCCACGGCGGCGCGCACAAGCCCTCCATCTTGGCCCAACAGTCGGGCAGGGACGCCGCGAATTTCCGCGATCCCGTCGGGACTTACCGCCGAGGCAGATCGGCCCGTGGCGGGGAGAGGTCGTCGAGGTGGTGGCGGTCGTTTCGGTGCGGCGGTGGCCGCGACGTGCGAGTCGCCGCCCGCCACGCGCCGGCGGCGGAGCGCTTGCTCCTCACGCGACGTCATGCCACATAGTCGGGGGTGTGGCGGAGCACCTGACGGTGGGGCGTGTGGCGGAGTTGGCCGGGGTCAGCGTCCGCACCCTGCATCACTACGACGAGATCGGCCTCCTGGAGCCGTCCACACGGACCGCGGCCGGGCACCGGGCCTACTCGGCGGGCGACGTGGAGCGGCTGCGGGAGGTGCTCGCCTACCGGCGGCTCGGCTTCGGGCTGCGGGAGATCGCGGCTCTGGTCGACGACCCGGCCACCGACGCGGTCGCGCACCTGTGCCGGCTGCGCGGCCTGCTGACGGACCAGCGCGACCGCGCTGCCGCCATGGTGACGGCCATAGACAGGGAGCTGGAGGCACGGGCGATGGGGATCAGGACGACGCCGGAGGAGCAACTGAAGATGTTCGGCGCACAGTTGTACGACGCCATCGGATCTGCCTACCCGGCGACGCGGCGCACCGAGCCGCGGATCGCCGCACGCATCTGGGATGCGCTGGGGGACGCACGGACGGTGTTGAACGTCGGGGCTGGCACCGGCTCCTACGAACCACCCGACCGGGACGTCACGGCGGTGGAACCGTCGGCGGTCATGCGGGCGCAGCGTCCCGTGGGTGCGGCGCCGTGCGTGGCCGCCCATGCGGAGAACCTGCCGTTCGAGGACCAGTCCTTCGACGCGGCGATGGCTGTCAGCACCGTTCACCACTGGCCGGACCCGGTCGCCGGGCTGCGTGAGATGCGGCGGGTGGCCCGCCGCGTGGTGATCTTCACGTACGACGCCGATGACACCGGCTGGCGTGAACGGTTCTGGCTCACCCGCGACTACCTGCCCGAGTTCGCGAACCTTCTCGTCGGCTGGCCCTCACTGGCCGACCTGACCAGCGCGATCGGAGGACGCGCGGAGCCGTTGCTCGTCCCGTGGGACTGCGCCGACGGCTTCTTCGAGGCACACTGGCGCCGGCCCGAGGCGTACCTGGACGAACATGTCCGCCGCGCGGTCTCGGTGTGGACCAGGGTCGGACCACAGGCTGAGCAACGGGCGGTCCGCAATCTCCGCGAAGACCTCGCCTCAGGCCGGTGGGCCGAACGCAACCGCGACCTCGTCGCCCTCGACACGGCAGAGCTCGGCCTCCGCCTGCTCGTGGCCTGAACCGCCCTGCGGCATGCGGGTGCGCCGGGTGACCGGCAATGCTACGGCCCGTTCCCGACGGAGGAACGGGCCGTAGCTGTGTCGCAAGGGTGGCCGGGACGGCGGTGAGCCGGTGATCAGATGGTGAAGCCGCCGTCCACGTTGATCGTCGCCCCCGTGACGTAGCGCCCGTCGGCGCCGGCGAGGAACGCCACCGCAGCGGCCACGTCGGCCGGGTCCGCGTAGTGGCCGAGGGCGGTGAACCCGTTGATCGTGTCGGCGTTGGGGCCGTCGGCCGGGTTCAGTTCGGTGTCCGTGGCCCCGGGATTCACCAGATTCACGGTGATCGCTCTGCCGCCGAGCTCGCGTCCGAGCGCCTTCGTCAGGCCGATCAGGGCGGTCTTGCTCATCGCGTAGAGCGCGAAGCCCGGGAAGACAGCCCGCTCTGCCACGTTGCTGCCGATGTTGATGATCCGCCCACCGGCCGACATGTGTCGCACCGCAGCCTGGGAGGCGACGAACGGTGCCCGGACGTTGACCGCGACGGTCTGTTCGAACTCTTCCAACTTCAGTTGCTCCAACGGTCCGAGCAGGAACGCGCCGGCGTTGTTGACCAGGATGTCCAACCGGCCCAGCTCGCCGGCGACCCGGTCGACCGCGCCGACCACGGCCGCCGGGTCGGCGCTGTCCGCCTGCACGGCATGGCCCGCCGTCCCGCAGCCTTGATCTGGCCCACCACGTCATCGGCGCGCTGCTGATTCTGCTGGAACGTCAGCGCCACATCGGCGCCGTCCGCCGCCAGGCGCAACGCCACAGCGGCGCCGATGCCGCGACCACCACCAGTAACCAGAGCTACCTTGCCGTCAAGTGCGTTGTTCATGGCAGAAGCCTGGCCGACAGGAGACCAGCCGTCTGGCGGCGATCGGACGGCGCGTTCTCCTCAGCCGCACCACCTCGCGCGTCAGGTAGCCGCTGAAAAGAGTTCCACTTCGCCGTGGCGTTTCGACACCCCGTCGATGTCGAGCCCGTCAGTCATGTCGCTCCCCTCATCCCCGTGACGACTGGACCTCACCGGTCGCAGGCGGATCGCTCTTCGAGCCGGAAAACCGTTTGAGCCCTCCTTCCGCGTTCCCGTAGGTTGCCGATGCCCCGTCGCAGCGAGGACAGAGGACAAACCGCGTGACCCCGCCCGCTCTTTAGACCTGACGCCTTCTTCCGCGCATCTACAGGCCGACCCACCCGTCGGTTCTGCCGGGCTGCCCGCGTGCGCCCGTTCATGCAGCGTTTGAGGCCGCGCGCAATCGGCCTCGTGTCAGGTCTTCAGAGAGATCATCGTGTCTTCACAACCTCATACTGTGCTGCCCTGGATCGTTCGCCGGACCAGGCTGCCTCTGCTGTCGTTGCGGTGCGTGGACTGCCGGTCGGAGTCGGCCACCACCGGCGAGGGCAGGTTCCGCGTCAACGCCAACGGCAAGCTGCTGGACGTGTGGCTGCTGGTCCGTTGCGTGTCCTGCAATCGGACGAGCAAACTCACCGTGCACGAGCGAGCGTCGGTCAGATCCTTCGATCCGGTATTACTCGACGGCTACCACGCCAACGATCCGGAGCTCGTGGCGGCCACGCTGCTGGATCCGCTGCTCGCCCGACGCAACCGGTACGCCCTGGACTGGCAGGGGGCCTGGCATCTGGACACCCCGCCGGCACAGCTCGACGAGGCGTGGCCACTGCAGGTGAAGGTTGACTTCGAGGATCCGGTGCCGGTCCGCCCGGAGCGGCTCATCGCGCAAGGGCTCCGCCTCAGCAGAAACGAGGTACTGCGCCGGATCAAGTGTGACATTTCCCTGCGCCGTCCGACGAGCGCCGGATTCACTTTCGTCGTGATGATGGGGGACTCGATGAACTGATCCGCACTCCCAGCGGCGGGAGTCACAGACCCTACAACGCCACACACGCATACAGCGGGAATCAGAAGTGGGGACATAGGCCGGCTCGCCATGTCCCCACTTCTGACCACATCCGTTCGTTGCCGTCCACCGCCTTCTGGCTTGATCAAATGCACTCAACTCGGCAGATCCGTGAGCGCTGGCCATGTCCCGGAGGCCATGTACGCGGCGAGGACGTAGTTGGGGTGGCGGTCGAGGTTCTTGCGTGCTCGGGCGTAGCGCATCGTGGTTCTCGGTTGGCGCGGCGGGCGGGGTCGTTCATACGGCCTGACCCGGTCGTAGCAGATGGCTGACAGCCGTCGAGACGGTTCTATGAGGAGAAGGGACGATGAGAGGCATCGCCCGACCCGTACTTCACCTGAAAGGCGGTTCTCGTGGACGGCACACCGGTTACCCTCAGCCCGTACGACCCGCAATGGGCTGTGCTGTTCGATCAGGAGCGGGCCATCCTCGAAACCGCTCTGGTGCAATGGCTGGTCGGGCCAGTCGAGCACATCGGCTCCACGTCGGTGCCCGGCCTGGCAGCAAAGCCGATCATCGACATGATGGCGCCGGTGCGCAGCCTGTCAGAGGCAGTAGCCGCCATCGAGGTGGTGACCGCTCTCGGTTACCGCAACGGCGTGCACCGCCCGGAGGAAGCGCACTACTTCTTCAAGCCGCAGACCGACAACTGGTGGGAGCGCACCTACCAGCTTCATCTCACCGAGCCGACCTCCCTGCTGTGGCGGCGACGAGTCGCGTTCCGCGATGCGCTGCGGTGCCGAGCGGACTATCGGTCCCGGTACGAGCGCCTCAAGCGCGATCTCGCGCACGCTCACGGCGCTGACCTCATGGCCTACGCGCGCAACAAGGACGACTTCGTCAACGAGGTCCTCGGCGCGCGCGACAAGACGCAAGCTCCGACCGTCAGCTACACCCGGGGACCTGACGGTCTCTGACACCCGACGGATGAGGTCGAGTGGATCCTCGGTCCAGTGGGAGGCGAGGACCAGTTCCCGGGCCGGGTCCACCCACAGCAGGTGCCGTCCACCGTTGCCTCGGGCGCAGCGACCGGTGTTCGGGGCATCCGGTCACGGGATCTGCTCGTCGTTGAGCCACCAGAGGTAGCCGTATTCGTGCTTGACCGGGCACGGGGCCACGACTGGTCAACCCACGTCTTGCTCAGCAGCCACTCCCCGCCCAGCTCCCTCGGTCAAGGAAGAGTTGCCGTCATTCGCATCGAGCGGGCCACCCGCCCGATCCGCGAGGGTAAGCGCATTCGCGGCAGCGCCCTGGGTCATCAGCCTGCCAACGACCGGCGGGCCCCGGAGCTGACCGAGGAAACCGGGCTGGTCGTCACCCTCACCGACCCGCGGGTCGAGATGATCATCGTCAGAAAGTTCCGGAGTCACGGCAACGTTTGCTGGAGTCGAGAGCGTAAGTAGTGGCCGTGAGATTGAAACTGAGGGTGCGGGTGGCTGATGCACGATCGCGAGGATAAGGAGGTGACAGCCTTTGTACGGGCGCGTTACGGATCGCTGCTCCGGACCGCCTTCCTGCTGTGCGGAGACCGAGGGAAAGCCGAGGATCTGGTCCAGACGACGTTGGCCAAGACGGTTGTGGCGTGGCCTCGACTGCAACGCTCGGAAGGCGTCGATCACTACGTTCGGCGCATTCTAGTCAACACGTTCGTGACCTGGAGGCGGCGCCGATCCTGGTGGGAGCAGCCCTTGGGTCGGCTGGTGGAGAGTCAGGCGCGCGACGAGTACGTGGGGGTGGAACAGCGGGACTTGCTTCGCCGGGCGTTGGACGGGCTGCCGGCACGACAGCGTGCCGCCGTCGTACTGCGCTTCTACGAGGACCTGTCCGAGCAGGACACGGCGCACGTACTGGGTTGTTCGGTTGGCACGGTCAAGAGTCTTTCATCAAGGGGTCTGCAGGCTCTGCGTAAGCAGTGGGTTGAGGCCGACGCTGTTGCTGATGAAGAGGTGCGCTATGCATGACACGACCGAGTTGCGTGACGGCCTGGCGGATCTGGCCGAGTCGGTAGTACCGACCGAGGGCTATGAAGGCAAGATCATGCGGCGGGCAGACCGGCGTCGCGGGCGGCGGCGTATCGCCGCCGCAGCCGCGGCTGCTGTCTGCGTGGCGGTGCTGGTCACGGTGTTTCGGGTTGTCGGATTCGGGTCCACACCGCAACTCGCTGCACCGCCGCCGGATGGCCCGTTTCTGGGGTGGTCCCCGGTGGGAGACGTGGACGCTGGCCTGGTGCGTGAGGCCACCAGCGTCTGGGACCGTGCCAACTCGGCAGGCCCGCACACTGATGTGCGGGCCCTTGTCGCGACGCGCCATCCACGCCTGCGCTCGACGGTGGTCGTGCTGCAGGGGTACGACAAGCAGGGCGGCGCGCGGTTGGCGTTCTTCACTGGTGATCTTGGTGCGGCGGACGCCTTGCGGATGCGGGTTGATCGGCCGGTGCCCGACCCGGTGAAGACTCAGGTGATAAGTCTGGTCAGTCCACGGTTGTCCGGAGCCACCGGCGAGGTCAGTAATGACCCCTGGGGTACCTATGCCATTGCCCTCGCCATGCCGGGCGTGACAGCGGTGCGGGTGTCGAGTACCGCAGTCGATAATGAAATGATCCAAGAACCGGACGGACCCACCAGTCGCCTTGTGGTGAAAGAACTCCCGATCTCTGCGACCGCGCAGACGACGACGATCGCGGGGTTCACCAAGCCGAAGCGACCGTTCGCCAGCCTCACGAAGGTGTTCGAGGTACCTGGTGAGGACGGTGTGGACGGCGACGCGCGGGCCGTACCCGCTGAGGTACTCCGCAGGAACGGCCAACAGATAGTCGTGGCGTTTCCGAAGGATCAAGCAGTCCGGCAGGGGCAACTGGCCGTCGTCGCCGAAGGCTTGGTGGGACGCGTAACGGCAGTCGATGCCGTCCGCGGCGAAGCCACTGTCGACCTCGTTACCAGCACCGGATTCGCCGGCCAGGTGTACACGAATATCAGTAATGTTCCGGGTTCCGTGCGCGGTACCGGCGGAAAGCTGGTCATGGAGGGCGTTCCCGCAGACGGTGAGGTTTACCAGACCAACCGTGTCTTGATGCCGGATCCGTCCCAGCGGAGCAATCAGGTTGGCGCTGTCACGATCGGGCGAGCGTCTGCGGACAAGGCGGCAGGCGCGACCACGGTGGAGCTGACGCCAACAGCCGACCTTGCCAACCTGACTAGATTGTCGATCATGACGCCGTTCGTACCCTGACGGCAGCCCACCGACGCAAGGATGCGCGGAGGCGACTCGCCTCCGCGCATCCTCAACATATCTGCAGGTCAGTAGTGGACCGAGCCGCTGCCGGAAGCCTTTGGGATGTCACCGCCGCTCCCAGCTGCTGGCTCGCCGCCAGCAGGCTCGTTGGCGCGGCGCCCCGATGACGCCCCGGTCAGCACTGATCAACGCGTGAGCGGCCCTCACTCTCCTTCGGGAGGGCCGGGAACCCGCTTCATGATGTAGTTGATGTACGTCAATTTATCTGACAGGCTCGGCATTCGGATCGAACAGAGTGGAGCTCGCATGTCTGCACTTCGTCGGGTCGTCGCAGCCACAGCGCTGGTCGGAGCGGTGTCCGCGTCCGTCCTGCTCTCCGGGCCTGCGGTCGCCGCCGAAACCAAGACCTTCTACGGCAACGGAATGAGTAACAACTACTTCACGGCGCTGACCAACGCCAACAACGCTGCGCGCTCCCTTGCCAGCGCCGACGGCTTCGCCCCGGACACGCAGTGCAGCCACGGTGGAAGCTTCACGACGCAGCCGTGGCCGGGCCTCTACTCGGTGCTGGCACAGATCAACTGCACCCGCTGAGCATCCAACTCAGGGGCTTCGGGGATAGCCTCGCCCGGCTCCGGGGAACGCTTCGTGTGGTAGCTGGATCGGGGTAAGGACCAACGCCGACCGCGGCCTGCCGGCTAGATCAACCGCCACCTCCAGCGGAGTGCTCAGCCTTTGCGGTTCGGGTCGGTGAGGGCGTCCCAGTCGTCAGCGCTCATCGGGAACGGCCCCCAGTGCGGGAGGTAGAAGGGTCGCCGCGGTGGGGCGGCCACTGTGAACGGCTTGAACTCCGGATCTGCGATCACCCGGTAGACGAACTCGGCCGTCGACATGTCGAGCTGATGCCACGGTTCGATGCCGTCCCACCGCGCGACCACAGGCCACCGGTCGGGCTCCACGGAGCGGTCCGCCAGCCAGTAGTACTCCCCCTCGGTCTGATCGCTGCCCCATTGGATCAGCCCCGGCCCCTTGTCAGGCTCGTAGATCTCGTAGGGGGCCCACAACCGCGCGGAGTCATTACCGTTTGGCCACTGCCGGGAAAGATCCCACGTCCCAAGCAACGGCTGCGCGTGATCGTCGGTCGGCCGTAGAAGGTCTAGGTACGCGTAGAACGCCCCCGACACGAACCGCCGGCACAGCTCCTTGAAGTCCGCCGGCAGGGCGACGCCGAGTTCCGCCTCCACCTGCTCCCAGTCAGCACCGCCCTCAGGCTCATGGCACCACCCGGTCACGTCGATGATCCGGTCGATCCACGTCAGCTGATCATTCACGACCGGCAAAGTAACAGCACGGGCGGATATCACCTCGCCTGGTCGTCACCCGCCCGCTGACCGTTGCTGTACTTCACTGCTGTACGACAGCAGAAAGGCCACCTCCCAAGACTGGGAAGTGGCCTTTTACCTGCGTGGGCGATACTGGGATCGAACCAGTGACCTCTTCGGTGTGAACGCGGATGGGGCTCACCGTCGGGTGCTAACGGACGCCGCTCTGTGGTGCCGAGCATGGCCACTTTGCTGTCCTGTGTCGCTTGCCGCTTGCCGCTGGCCGTTGCTGTTGCTTTCGCTGCCTCCTGGCTGCCTCACCTCGCCCACCTCACCTGGGATCAACATCGAGGCCGCCTCTCGCCGACGATGTCACACCCACCTGCCAACGTTGATGCGCCTGACGATCGGGAGGGACAACATGGCTTCAGCGAAGCGGCAACGCCAACGCGAGCGCCGAGCCCTGGGGCAACCTGCGCAAGCTACCGCGCCGATTGAGGTCGCGGTGCCACCGAAGCAGACGAAGCGAGCATGCGAACGGTGTGGGGAAGGTTGCCGAACGGACAAGCCCATCTACGGATGGGTATGCGCCAACTGCGCCTATGAGCTTGACCGGTACGTCACGATTCGAATGGGTCTCACCGGAGGCACAGCAGTCGACGTTCACGAGGCCGCCAAGCGACGTGGGGACCTTCCTCCGCCCGGTCCACGTGGACTGGGCATCAACGTCCGCAAGCCGTAGGTGCCGCAAGACGCCGGTGGCGACACACGGTTTAGAAAATGTGGACACGGGCGGAAACCCGCTCGGCAGCATCAGACCGGATCCCGCCATGGCCGTCTCTTACACCACAAGCGCGGACGTGACCCCACGTGAGCTGCTGTTGCCTGGCCCATGAGCTGGGAACGCGGTCCGCCATCGTCCGTGCTTGTCCGCTAGCGTCCACACCGATCGTCACCCAGTTGGTCACCCAGGCTGAGGTACAAGAACTGAGCGACGGCCGACCTAAGCTAGGCCGCGTGATTGTCGATGGCCTGCCGCTGCCCGTCGCCCTGGTCCAACTCATTGCGCAGGGCAGGTGGGTTGCGCCTGCCGATGAGGGCCGCTATCTAGACGTCTTCGGCGAGCCGCCGGTGATGCCGGCGTTCCTGCCAACTGAACGGATGCACCGGAACTCGCGGTGGATTAACAAGATCGATCACGACTACCGGCAGTTCTACGTTGGGAGCCCGACTCCCGGTACTCCGCCCGGCGACGTTGACCCGGAATTGTCTCTACTCATCTGTGACCTAGGCCCTGATCAGCCAGTCTCCCTGGACTTTCGGCCATCGCTGGCGTCCCCATCGGTGATCTACCTCGGTGAGCCAGGCTGGACCGAGGTTGCATCGACTATCGAGGTCTTCGCGATGAAGATGGGTCTGTAGGGGCTGCCGGCAGCCCCTACACCCGAGTAGAAGACGGCTCGTAGCCACGGGGGCGCTGGGCCGGTGGCCACTGCGGGACCTTCCCGCGATACCACCACCTGTGTTGCCATCCCGATGCTCCTATGGAGGTCAAGGGGTGAGGGCGGCGAAGTCTGCGCGTAGGGCGGTGTAGACGTCGCGGACGATGTAGCGCTTGAGGCAGCGGAGGATTTCTTGCTTGCTGAGGCCTTCGGTGATGCGTCGTTGCTGGTAGGCGCGGGTGCGTACCGATCAACGACGTAGCGAAGGTGATGGGCCACGAGCAGACATCGACGACTTTGAACCGCTACATCCACTCCACGGCTGAGCGCGACCGCCGGGTGCTGAAGTCCTTCGCTGCCTTCTCGCTGCCTTCGGGCAACGAATAACCCTCAGATACGAGTCAAGGCCCCTCAATCGAGGGGCCTTGACCTTGCCTTATTCATGATGGGCGATACTGGGATCGAACCAGTGACCTCTTCGGTGTGAACTGTCGGCAAGGCGGCCGGGTTGGGCTGGACGCGAGGTCAGGCGGCCTGCTGACGCATTACTCGACCCGGTTCGGTTGGCATGGTTGCTGTACTTCAGTGCTGTACTGCGGGCATCACGCGAGGCGCTGGATGCCCACCTTCGGCTGCTCGTTCCTCAGGTGGCCCTGCCTATGCCCGTGGGACTCGCTCGCCCCGGACCTCCCGGCCGTAGTCCGGGTCCGCGGGATCACCGGTGGAAGTGACCTCTTCGGTGTGAATGTTGATCTAGCCCTCCAGTGCAAAGCAAGCAACACCGACCGATGTCGGAGCGTGCGCCCCGGCGACCATCAAAGGCCGCGTAACGACAGCCAGCATCGGCCCTCTTGCTGATTTCTCGCTGACGTCGCGCCCAGTCCCGGCTAGGCGCTGGCTGGCCGGCACAACCAGCTCAAGCCCATAGTGGCACCTGAGGTCAGTGCCACCACCGCAGAGACCTGCCGACCAAGTCATGGTCTCCCAGCGCCACCAGCCCACCATCGGGCAATCGCACGTCGTCCGTCGGCAGGATGCAACAACCTCGACCGAGCCTGTACGTTCGCCAGGTGATGCGGCGGCAGTCAGAAGACCCCGGAGTCGGATTCGGCTTGGCAGGGAGGTTCGAAGCATGGTGGACGCAAGGCAACGACACCTCGGAGTTCCTGCGCGACGGCCTCATTGCTCTTGATGCAAACACGCTTTTGCATCTGTACCGCGTAACCCCAGCCACAAGGGAGCAGGTTCTTTCAGTATTCACGGATCTCGCGGATCGAATCTGGGTTCCACACCATGCGGCGCTTGAGTTCCACCGCCACCGGGTCGGCGTTGTTACGACTAGGACCAGCCAGTTTAGCCAGCTGAGGGGAGTCCTTCAGCGAGCTGCCGAGAATGCGGCGACGGAACTGCAGAAGGCAGTTGATAGACTCGTCGCATTTCGTCAGGCAAACATGACCCGAAGGACCTGGGACGCCAAATCAAATGGCCTCACCAGAGATGACTTCCTGGCAAGACTCGAAGGAGCGATGGATCCTGCGATAGCAGAACTCGCCGCCTTAGAGTTCGAGTACGACCTCGGTCCTGAAGATATGCAGGGACGAGATCCAGTCCTAGAGCGGTTAGATCAATTGACCATCGGCAAGATCGGGCCAAGCTTTAGCCATGGCCGCATCGCCGAACTCGTCAGGGAGGCAAGCGAATTTCGGTATCCGAACAAGGTTCCTCCGGGTTACGAGGACGCTAAGAACAAATCTACGGCATACCTTGCGGCCGGCGATTATATTCTCTGGCGCCAGCTGATAGAACAGGCGGCAAGCTCTACCTGGGAGCGGGTCACCCTAGTCACAATAGACGTCAAAGAAGATTGGTGGGATATTGACAAAAGGGGCCACCCGAAGCGCGCCCGCCCGGAGCTCCAGCAGGAGTTTTACGAAAGCACGGGGTCGAAGCTAAACATCATGACGCTATCGGAATTCCTGACAGCCGTAGCCCCCTACACCCCAGCAGGAGTATCCGAGGAGACCGTCAAGGAAGTCCGGTCATTTGAGCTGGAAGTAGAGCTCGCAAATGCCATGGCTGAACTATTTGGGAGCGATGACGACTCGGAGGTTCCAGGAAACCCCGATCTATTCGATCTAACACTCAGCGAGTTTGAAAGACTCATCGCCCTACTCCTTAGTGCGATGAAATTCGATGACGTTACCCGCCTACACGAACCCGATTCGGGGTTCGACATTGTCGCCTTCGATACGTTCAATGGAGCACGCGAGACGACGCTCATCGAAGCAAAGCGCTACAGGCATGCCGTGAGCCTGGAACCGGTGATGGCACTTTACGGGGCAATTAAGAGCACCGGAGCCGACAAGGGAGTACTCTTTACAACTAGCCACTTTGGAGAGAAGTCACACGCGTTCGTATCAGACAAACCGATCAGACTTGTCGACGGACCCGAGCTACTGGAACTGCTGCAAATCCACCTAGGAATCGACGCTACTATTTCTGTGCACCGGCACCCTCGTGACGGGAAGCAGTCCTAGAAGGCGGCCCTTCCTCTCTTGAGCCAAGCAAGCCGAGGCTTCCGCGTTCCCCTGCCTTGCAAAGATCGGACCTGCTGCCTGCCCGCGTCGGTGACTGCCGCTGACCTGCTCGCTGTGTCGCCCGCCGTCGACCCGGGACCGTGTCCATCGGCGGGCTTGGCTGTACGGATGGTTGTACAGCCACCTTCTGATCCGTAGCTCCAGGCGATGCGATCTCCTACGGCCGTCACCGACGTCGGACAGCTCCTGGTCGTCGCCTGGTAGCTCTTGCGGCTCCGTCGGTTGCTGTACATCGCTGCTGTACTGCTGGGTCCGCTAACGGGGCAGGCAGGACCAGCCAGAGGCCGCCGACCTCTTCGTCCCGAACGCCAGCACGGCGCATTATCGGCTGTCAGCCGTTGTCGTTCGGTACAGGTGGCATGACCGCCGTATCGGCCAGCGCCGGGTGTTGCTGGTGACTGGCGACCGTTTCACTGCCTTCGTGCTGCCTCTGTCTTGCGAAGATCAACTGCTACGGGCCAGTGTCGGTCAGAGCCGCGTGCGCTTGCTCACGCACGGGAACCAGAACTCGCGCCTCAGCGGCACAATGAGCTGGTGGCTGTCAGCACTCCCTTGTGGGTACCCCTAGTCGTAGCTGCTGTCGGTGTAGCCGGCACTGTTGCTTCCGCCCTACTGACACAACGCGCAGGAAGGAAGCGTGAAGACGAGCGTTGGCGGAGAGGCCGTGAGGCGGATGAAGTTCGATGGCATCGGCAAAAGCAGGATCATCTGCGCGAAATGCGTATAAAGCTCTATGTTGATGTCGCGGAGTACGCCGAACGAGGAGAAGCTTTTCTTGAGAAGGCCACTGACGATATTGGCTTCCTTGCTAGGAGGGATCCTAGCGACCCCATGCATACGGAGAGGCTGGGAGCCCAGCTCCGCCTTCTTGCTCCAGAAGCCGTGCACGAACCCTGGGCGGCCTTCCTAAAGGCAGAGGATATGATCATATGGGAACTGCACGAGGGGAGCCCTAATCTCGGCCTTCAGGGGCGCCCATACTTAGACGCCGAAGATCCGCTCATTACCAATGCCGTTGCCGCGCTAAATGAGCTACGCAAGCAGCTTAAGATTGCACTGCAAGACCCGGACAAAACGTGAGACGCGGTTCGCGCAGAGCGTGCCGCAGGCTATGCGGATTAGGGCCTCCTCACGCTCGGAGTGACCTTCCAGCCGTTTAGCTGCCCGCTTTACTCCACAGCGAAGACGGCACCTGATCAGAGAAACCCATGTGGTACGGAATTTCATCCATGACATCCATCAGCAAACCCGTAAGGTCATCTAGCCATTCCACGTACAGGCAGCCGCCCTCGTAGCGGTTGAAAAAGCCAAGTGAGGGTGGCATCTTCTCGAAAATTCGACCAAGCGATTCATCCGCGCGAGCATTTAGGTAGCCACCGTAGGTTATTTGTATGCGATTAAGCTCTCTCAGCCATTCTCGTACGTGATCCAACGCCTCACCCCTAAGCTGCATATCGCTGCATGGCAGCCGGTGCTCACCAGTGTGGCTGGCGCTGGAGTGTCCCCCGTAGAGGGCGTCCGCCTGCGAGTGAATTCTTTCGAGGCTGGCTGTAATTTCTGTGACAGCCCATTGTTTCATAGCGAGCCGGGCGGCAATCGATTGCTGCTCAACCATGGCCGCTACCTGCATTTGAGCTGCGCTCAAGGCCGCCTTGACCCGAGACCGCACGCCGATCGTCGTGAAAATCCCACCGATGACCGCGCCAATCAAACCACTCGCCACACCAGACCAGAAATCGGACACAAGAGCATGGTGGCAGAAGCCCGCTACCTGCTTTCGCCATCCCGATGCTCCTATGGAGGTCAAGGGGTGAGGGCGGCGAAGTCTGCGCGTAGGGCGGTGTAGACGTCGCGGACGATGTAGCGCTTGAGGCAGCGGAGGATTTCTTGCTTGCTGAGGCCTTCGGTGATGCGTCGTTGCTGGTAGGCGCGGGTGCGTTGGTCGTAGCGCAGGCGGCAGAGAGCGATGGTGTGTAGGGCGTGGTTGGCGCCGCGATCGCCTCCTCGGTGCAGGCGGTGGCGGCGCACCCGTCCGGAGCTGGCGGGGATGGGTGCCGCTCCGCAGAGGTGGGCCAGGGCTGCTTCGGAACGCAGCCGGTCGGGGTTGTCGCCGGCGGTGGTGAGCAGTTGCGCGGCGACGTCGGTGCCGACGCCGAACAGGGCGCTGGTGCGTGGTGCGGCCTGGCGGACCAGCGGTGCCAGCTGCCGGTCGAGAGTGGTGATCTCCTCGGTGAGTGCGACGACCCGTCGGGCGAGTCCGGCCAACGCGGCTGCGGTGGCGTGTTCCGGGTCGTTGAGGCGGGTCGAGTCGATGGTTAGGGCGGTGCAGCGTGTGACCAGGACTGCTCCGCTGAGCTTGGTCAGCTTCGCCCGCAGAGCTTCCGGTGCGGCGGCGACCAGGCCGCGCATCTGGTTGATCGCCGCTGTGCGGGCCTTGACCGCCCCCTGGCGGGCTACTCGCAGGGCGCGGATAGCTTCCACGGGGCCGGTGCGGGTCTTTGGGATACCCATGGCAGTGCCCGCGAGGGTGCTCCGGGCGGCGGCGATGGCGTCGATCGGGTCGGACTTGCCCTTGCTCCGGCGGGTCCTGCGATCCGGGCGGTCGACCTCGACAACGGTGATCTTTTGGCTGGTCAGGTGGCGGGCCAGGCCGGCGCCATAGCTGCCGGTGCCCTCGACGCCGATGGCGATCAGCCGGCCGAACGAGCGCATCCAGGCCAGTAGGTCGGCATAGCCGGCGGCGGTCGCCGGGAACTGGGCGTCGCCCAGGAGCCCGCCCGTGCTGTCGATGACCGCCGCGTGGTGGGTGTCGCGGTGCGTGTCGACACCACCGATGACCGATCGCTTCTTCGCTGCCATGCTGGTGAGGTCCGCCTTTCTCGGTCGCGTCGAGAACATGTGGACACGTCACCGGTCAGGCGATGCGGACAACACAGTGGTGGGCGCCTCTCGCACAGGCTCCTATCAAGTCACGCTCCCTGACCGGTGACATGCAGATGCCGGGGTCACCGAGTCGGCCGACGAATCGGGATAAGGACAGCAACGTCGGTCTGCCGGTGAGTCAGACCAACCCGGCGACCCACCCCACCATCCTCACTGTCTGCCGCCGACCCACACACCGTGGAGCGGGCCAGGGCCAGGGTGACAAGGTGGAGCGCCCTACTGGTGTTCACCACCCGCTACGGCACCCCGATCGAGCCGCGCAACTTTCAGCGATCCTGGCAGGCCCGGTGCACCAACGCGGGGCTTCGTCCGATCACCGTGCACGACGCCCGCCGGACGTGCGCCTCACTGCTCGCAGACTTGGACGTGCATCCTCGCGTGGCCATGCAAGTTCTCCGGCACGCTCGCTTCTCAGTGACGATGGAGATCTACACGCAGGTCTCCTCGAAATCGACCCGCGAAGCGCTCAAGCGGCTTGGTGATTCGCTCAACAGCTGACCGTTGCTGTACTCCGCTGCTGTACGGGCAGCAGAAAGGCCACCTTCATCAATGGAAGGTGGCCTTTGACCTGCGTGGGCGATACTGGGATCGAACCAGTGACCTCTTCGGTGTGAACGAAGCGCTCTCCCGCTGAGCTAATCGCCCTCAGCGCCGCTGACTCTACCTGATCGAGGGACCGGACCGGAAATCCGGGGTCCGCGCGCCGCGCCGCGGTCGGGCGACCCGGCGGAGCACCGGGCCGGTCCGGGTCAGTGCGTCGCCAGGTAGTGCAGCGCCTCGGCGACCACGTCGATGCCGAAGCTGTACTTCAGTGACAGCCAGACCACCGAGCCGACGAAGACCAGGCCGACGGAGCCGAGCACGAAGCGTACGGCCAGTGAGCGGTCCTTCACCCACTGGGTCCAGTTGTGCACGTGGCGACGGGTGAAGCCGAGCAGCCGGCGGGCCCAGTGGAACTCGACGGCCCAGATGCCGAGGCCGGCGATCACCAGCAGCCAGCCCGGCCCGGGCAGCGGGATGAGGGCGATGCCGATGGTGACGACGAGGGCGCCGGCGATGGCGATGAAGATCTTGAGGGTGACCCGTCCGGTCGGGTTGGCCCGGATCAGGTCGAGGGTGGTGCTCAGCCGCTGCCGCCAGCGGGGTCGCTGCCGCCGCTCGACCAGCGTCGTGCCGCCTGCGCCATCCCGGTCGGTCGTCGGCCGACCGCGCCGGTCGTGCTGCTCCGTCGGCACCCCGTACCCCCGCCTTTCGGCTGCTCGGGCCGCGACGTTCGGCGGGCCCGGCACTGCCATCGGATCCACTGAGGATCGTTTCGTAACCATTTCCTCCCCCAGTGTGGCTCGCGCCCGTCACTGCAACGGCCGACTGGACGTTACCGGAGTAAGTCGACGACTGAACCACCCGATGCCGGGCGGGATCACGCACTGGGCAGAACCGGAAATCCTACATGAATATTCACATTCACGCGGCCTTTCCGACCCCCTTCCCACCACTGGGTGAAGTCAGCGTATGGCGGAGCGTAGCCAGGAGTAGCACCTGAGTATGGGAAAAGCGGGACACGCGCGTTCCGCAGCGGTGCCGGGGGGAGATCGTCCATGAGTGTCATCCGACCGACGACCGTAGAGGTCGAGACGTCGCTAAGGCTCGTCGCACCTGACGCCACCGCCTTGCCGGTGCGTGCCAGTCTGCGTTACGACCCTGCTGATCCGTATGCGGTCCATGTCCTGTTCCACGCCGAATCCGCCGGCGGAGAGGCGGTCAGCTGGTCGTTCGCCCGGGAGCTGCTGGTCACGGGCCTCGACGAGCCGGCCGGCATCGGCGACGTGCGGGTCTGGCCCTGGGCCACCCCGCGTGGGGACTTCGTCGCCCTGGCGCTGTCGTCGCCCGACGGCAACGCCCTGTTCGAGGTGCCGCGCAGCGTCCTGGTGCGCTTCCTGCGGCGGACCTACGTCGTCGTCCCGCGCGGCCGCGAGGCCGAGCACCTGGACGTCGACACCGCGGTGACCCGGCTGCTCGCCGGCCGCTGAACCACCGGCCACACCGGCCGTCCGGGGCCGCGCGGATCTGCCGAGTCCGCGCGGCTCCGGCCCACCAGGGGGTACGCGCACCGTCTCCCGCCCTTCGCCGAGCTCAGCCGTGGGTGGTGATGCCGCCGTCTACCGGGATCACCGCACCCGTGAGGTACGCGCCGGCGCGGGACGACAGGTAGATCGCGGTGCCGGCCATGTCCTCCGGCCGGCCGATCCGACCCAGCGGCACCTGCCCCTCGATGGCGGCCCGGGACGCGGGGTCGTCCAGCGCGAACGCCATCATCTTGCTCTCGAACGGCCCCGGCGCGATCGCGTTGACGGTGATCTGCTCGCCGGCGAGCTGGTGGGCCAGGCTGCGGGTGAGCATGTGCACGGCGGCCTTGGTCGCCGAGTACGCGTACACCTCCATCATCGGCACCCGGATGCCGTCGATGGAGCCGATGTTGATGACGCGGGCCGGGTCGTCGGCGCTGGCCGACGCGCGCAGCGCGGGCAGCAGCGCGGTGGTGAGCCGGAAGACGGCCTTGACGTTGACGGCCCAGAGCTTGTCGAACGCGCTCTCCGGGTACGACTCCAGCGGCGCGCCCCACGTCGCGCCCGCGTTGTTGACCAGCACGTCGAGCCGGTCGAACCGCTCCCGGACGGCGGCGGCCAGGCCCTCGGCGCCGGCGTCGTCGCCGAGGTCGGCGGGGATGGCCTCGCAGCGCCCCTCGGCGGAGAGTTCCTTGGCCACGGCCTCGCAGACGTCCGCCTTGCGGGACGAGATGAGCACGTGTGCGCCGGCCCGGACGAAGCCCTGGGCGATCATCAGGCCGATCCCCCGCGAGCCGCCGGTGACCAGGACCGTCTTGCCTTCGACCGAGAACAGATCCGTCATGCCCATCCCATCGCGAGTCGGCCGGGGCCGCCGGGGCGGTCCGGTCCGCGCGTACCGGCTCCGGTCGTGCCTCCACCGGACGGCGCTACCGTTCGGTAACGTAGCCCGCCCCCGACGACCTCGACAACCCCCGCCGGGCGCCCGCGCGGCCCGGCGCACCGCTCGGCCGACGGGCCGGAGCCGCGGTGCGACCGGCCGGCCGCTGGCCTGGGCGGCCTTCCCGGGATGCGTCGACCGTCGCCCCGGGCTACCGTCGCAGGCGATGGTCTCTTCCGGTCAGCTCTCCCCCGCTCCGCCCGGCAACCCGGCGACCGCCCCCGCCGAGATCGACACGGTCGCCCTCGGTGACCTCGCCCCCGAGCCGCGCTGGCGTTGTCCGGTGCTGCTGGAGAAGGACCTGCTCGTGCTGACCACGGGCGGACACGGCACGGCCGAGCTGGACTTCCGCGCCCTGCCCTGCCGCCCCGGCACCCTGCTGCGGGTGCGCGCCGGCCAGGTGCTGCGCTGCGCCGGCCCGCAGCTCGACGCGACGGTGGTGCGCTGGGATCCGGCGGCGCTGCGCGGGCTCGACGTCGACCCGGACGCCGTCCCGGCCTGGCTCCAGCTCGCCGGCGAGGACGAGGACGCGGTGATCAACGAGGTGAGCCAGCTGGCGGTGGACTGCCAGCGGCACCGGGGGTTGGCCGTGGCGCGCGGACTGCTCCGCCACCAGCTCGCCGTGCTGCTGCTCCGGCTGTCGATGCTGCCCGAACGCGCCCACCCGGCGACCCGGGCCGAGGCCGCCACCTTCCATCGACTGTGCCGCGAGGTCGAACGCGGCTACCAGCACACCCGCCGGGTCGAGGACTACGCCGCCCGGCTGGGCTGCTCGGTGCGTACGCTCACCCGGGCCTGCCTGGCGGTGACCGGGCGCAGCGCCAAGCAGGTGGTCGACGAGCGGGTGGCGCTCCAGGCGAGTCGGCTGCTGGCCGCCACCGACGAGCCGATCGCCCGCATCGGCCGGCGGTTGGGCTTCTCCGAGCCGACGAACTTCGGCCGGTTCTTTACCCGGGAGGTCGGGGTGAGCCCGGGCGCGTTCCGCGCGGCCCGTGAGCAGCCGGTACCCGGGCCGGTGGTCCGGCCCCGCCCGCCCGCCGACGCGACCGGCCGACCGCGCGGGGCATGATGTCGGGGTGCAGATCTCCGCGCGCGGCGACTACGCGGTACGGGCGGCCCTGAGCCTCGCCACCGCGTACCCTCGGCTGCTGTCCACCCAGGCCATCGCCACGGAGCAGGACATGCCGCGCAAGTTCCTGGAGGCCGTCCTGGCCGACCTGCGGCGGGCCGGCATCGTCCGGGCGCAGCGCGGCGCCGAGGGCGGCTACACCCTGGCCCGGCCGCCGCGCGAGGTGACCGTCGGCGCGGTGCTGCGCGCCGTGGAGGGTCCGCTGGCCGGGGTGCGCGGGCTGCGCCCGGAGGAAACCAGCTACGAGGGTGCGGCGGAGAACCTGCCCGGGCTCTGGGTCGCGGTGCGGGCCGCCGTGCGACGGGTGGTCGACGAGGTGAGCCTCGCGGAGATAATCAGTGGTCGACTGCCCGCCCACGTCCGTAGGTTGACGGCCCTGCCCGACGCCTGGGAGCCGCGCTGATGCCCACCCCCGTCCTGCGCACCGAGCGCCTGCTGCTGGAGCCCTACCGGCCGGACGACGCCGAGGACTCCATAGCCCTGCTCACCGACCCCGAGGTGGGCCGGTTCATGGGCGACGGTCCGCTGAGCGCCGAGGCGGCCGGCGCCCTCTTCGGGCGGATCTTCACGAAGGTCTACGCGGAGGACCTCTTCGACGTCTGGGCGGTGCGCCGGGACGGTCGCTACGTCGGGCACGCCGAGATCAAGCGGACGGACCAGGTCGACGGTCACGAGATCATCTACGCGCTGGCGAAGCCGGCCTGGGGCGCCGGGCTCGGCACGGAGCTGGCCCGGGCCCTGGTCCGCTACGGGTTCGACACCCTCGGCCTGCCCCGCGTGTACGCGACGGTCGCCGACGCCAACCACGCCTCGCTGTCGCTGCTGGGCAGGATCGGCTTCGTCCACGAACGCGACATCGCCGAGGACGACGGCAGCGTGACCCGCGTGCTCGTCGTCGACCACGCCCCCGCCTGACGCCGCCCCCGGTCACCGGCCGTGGTCCGCCGCCGGCCTGGTGTGCCCGGCACCGTGGACCACACCTGCCCGGCCGCGCCGTACGGGCGTGGCCCGGTCGGTCAGGGCCGGGCCGGCGTGCCCGTCGTGGTGTAGCCGCCCCGGTGGTGGACCAGCGGGGCCCCGTCCTCGCCGCCGCCGAGCGCGAGCGGCTCGACCACGAAGAGGGTGTGGTCGCCGACCGGCACCCGGTGCACGACCCGGCAGAGCAGCCGGGCCAGCGCTCCGGTCAGCAGCGGCACGTCGAACGGCCCCGGCGTCCAGTGCGGATAGGCGGCGAACCGGTCGATCCCGCCGGTGGCGAAGACCCGGGCGGCCTCCCGCTGGTGGGCGCCGAGCAGGTGCACGGCCACGTGCTCGGCCCGGGCGAAGACGGGCCAGCTCGACGAGGCGGTCCCAAGGCAGAACGAGACCAGCGGCGGGTCCAGCGAGACCGACGTGAACGACGTGGCGGTGAAGCCGGCCCGGACGGGCCCGCCGGAGGCGTCCGGGTGGGGCGGCGCGGCGCCCGGGTAGGCCGGCGCGGCGCCCGGGTCGCCCGGGTGGCCCGGGGCGACGGCGGTGACGACGGTGACGGTGGCGGCCTGCCGGCGCAGCAGCGCCCGGAACAGGTCCCGGTCCACCGGCAGCAGGTCGGCACCGCCCTGCCGGGCCCACTCCACGGTGGTCACGCCGGCTGCGGGGTCGGGTGGGCGCCGGAGGTGCGGGGCAGCCCTCCCTCGACGGGCAGCCGAGCCGCGTGGAGAAGATCGTCCCGCTGCGTCATCGCCCCATGCTGCCGGGGGCCGGGGCCCCGGTCAATGCCCCTATCGGGGGCGGGATCGACGTCGGCCGACACGGCCCCGAACCCCTATGCGGGCGGGTGGGGTTCGCCTCCCTCGGACGCACAGGATCCGTCACCGCCCCTCGACACCGTCCAGTGCGGACGGGCGGGGGTTTCACGATTCGGCGATCCGGGCATGTTCGGGTTCGACAGGGCAGGGAAGGGAATCGAAGGGAGTCCGACGATGGGTCTGATGTTCCGCAAGCGCAAGAAGTACGGTCCGATCATCCTGAACTTCACCGAGAACGGCTTCTCCTCCTGGAGCATCAAGATCGGTCGCTGGTCCTGGAATTCGCGGGCCAAGGCGCACCGGGTCGACCTGCCGGGTCCGCTGTCCTGGAAGCAGGACAAGTCCCGGGCGTGAGGTCCCGAGGTCGAGCGGGGTGCCGGTGATCCACCGGCACCCCGCTCGGCGTTCGCGTCAGGACGCCGGCCCGTCCCCGCGCGCCGAGACGACCACGTCCCCGCCGAGCCGGCCGTGCTCCGGGTCGCGGGTCGCCTCCCCCGCGTCGAGCAGGCCGGTCAGCGCCCGGACGGCGTCGGACGACCGGTAGACGGTCGCCGTGAGGGCGTGGCGGCGCAGCTCGGTGACCGTACGCGGGCCGGAGCGCGCCAGCTCCGCCAGCAGCTCGCGGCGCAGCGGGCCGGGCTCCGGTGCCTCGACGACGTCGAGCAGCCGCCCCGCCGGGTCGCGGTAGCGCACGCCGGCGGCACCGTCGACCGCCCAGAGCGCCTCCTTGAACGCCTCCAGGCTCTTGTCCGACCCCGTCGCGAAGGCGAGCAGCCGCGCCGGAGCCCCGTCGGCGGGCACCAGCTCCACCTCGGTCGTCAGCGGGAACCCGGCGTCGGCGAGAGCGGCGCGCGCGGGCGTGCCAGCGGCGGTGGCGAACAGCACGTCCGCCGGCTTGCCGACCGCCGCGGCGGTCAGCACGGCGGGATCGGCGGCGGCGTCGTCCACGACGGACAGCAGGGGCGCGCCGGCCGCGCCGGCCGCCTTGACCGCCACCGGCAGCCGGGCCGGTCCGCCGGGCACGAGGTGCACGGCGACGCCCGCCGGCAGCTCCGCCTCCACGGCGCCGAGCCGGGCGGGCAGCTCCTCGGTGCCGTCGGCGAGCACCAGCACGGTGAGCTGGCGTCCCCGCAGCCGGTCGACGTGCCGGGCGACCACCCGCAGCGCGGCCTCCGCGGAGCCGGCGTCGCCGTCGGCGTACGCCAGGGCCAGGGTGGCCCGCCGGGCGCGGTGCAGCGCCCCCGGCAGCCAGGTCTCCAGGTGTCGGACGAGCAGCTCGCGCAGGACGGCGTCGGTCGGCATGCTGCCGTTCTACCGCACGCCCGTCCCGGGCCGGGCACAGCTCCCCCATCCGGACGGGACGGCGCGGCGCGCGGTCGGGGCGGCGTCCCGTCCCCGGGCCGGTCAGGACGGGACGCCGCCGGATCCCGGTCGGGTCAGGCCGGGACGGAGACGCCCACGCCGCCACGGGTCTGGCCGCCGTAGCGCCGCCGCTCGGCGTCCAGGTCGAGCCGGCCGATCCGCTTGCGGGCGGCCAGGGCGGCGTCGTCGAGCCGGTCGGCGGGCACCAGCCAGACGATCTCGAACTCCAGCCCGTCCGGGTCCTGGCCGTAGAGGCTCTTGGTGGTGCCGTGGTCGGACGCGCCGCCCAGGGCGCCGGCGGCGGCGAGCCGCTGGGCGGTCACCTCCAGCTCGTCGAGGGTGTCGACCTCCCAGGCCAGGTGGTAGAGCCCGACGGTGCCGCGGCCGGCGGTGGAGGGGCCGGTGCCCGCGCCGACCTCGAACAGGCCGAGGTCGTGGTCGTTGGTGGAGCCGGGCGCCTGGAGGAAGGCGGCGCCCCGGAAGCCGTCCGGCGTCATCGGGATCGGCCGGAAGCCCAGCACGTCGCGGTAGAAGGCGACGCTGCGGGCGAGGTCACTGACGTAGAGCACGGCGTGGTTGAGGCGGTGGATTCCCATGCCACCGACGCTAGCGCGGTTTTGTTGAACGTTCAACTATCTGGCGTATGATGGGCGTCATGACCCGCTGGCTGGACCCCGACGAGCAGCGCACCTGGCGCGCGTACCTGACCGCCTCCCGGGCGCTGACGGAGGCGCTGGACCGGGAGCTGCAACGCGACGCCGGGATGCCGCACGCCTACTACGAGATCCTGGTCCGGCTCTCCGAGGCGCCGCAGCGGCGGCTGCGGATGAGCGACCTCGCCGAGGCCAGCGGCTCCTCGCGCAGCCGGCTCTCGCACGCCGTGGCCCGGCTGGAGGCGGCCGGCTGGGTCCGCCGCGAGGAGTGCCCCACCGACCGGCGCGGGCAGATCGCCGTCCTCACCGACGAGGGATTCGCCACCCTCGCCGCCGCCGCGCCCGGCCACGTCGAGGGGGTACGCCGGCACCTGTTCGACGCGTTGAGCCCGGCCCAGGTGGACCAGTTGCGCCGGATCAGCGAGACGCTCGCCGCACACCTGACCGGTTCTTGACCAATACACTCCCGCTCGGGTCTTGTACTTACCGTCGTCGGATGAGCACGATGGGGCGTGCCTTCCGGCTTCGGTGAACTGACTGACCAGGCGCACCACCTGGTGTCCTCCGGCGACCTCGCCGGTGCCCAACGGCTGCTCGCCGACGCGCTGACCGACGCCGACCCGCGTCCGGCCAACGCCACACCCGAGCTGGCCGAGGCGGCCAGCCTCCAGGCCCGCGTGCTGGTCGCCCTCGGCGAGCCGCACTCGGCCCGGGGCTGGGCCGCCTTCGCGTACGCGGCCGCGACCCGGCTGCACGGGCGCTCCGACCAGCGCACAGTGGCCGCCGCGGCCACCCTCGCGGCGGTGCTGCACCGGGTCGGCAGCTGGTCCCGCGCCGCCCGGCTCTACCAGGAAGTGATCATCGAGCTGACCGCGCTCGACGGTCCCGAGTCGCTGCGGGTGCTCGCCGCCCACGCCGACCTGGCCACCGTGGAGTACGCGCGCGGCCAGTGCCAGGTGGCCCGCGACCGGCTGCTGGACGCCTGGGAGCTGCACCGCGAGGTCTACGGCGACGGGCACCCCAGCGGCATCAAGATGCTGGCCCGGCTCGGCGCGATGCGGCGCGACTGCGGGCAGTTCGCCGAGGCGCACGACAACCTGGCGCTGGCCCGGGAGCTGTGCCGACAGCACCTGCCGGCGGACGACCCGCTGGCCACACAGGTGGCGGGGCTGGCCAGGGCGGCGGCCAACCCGGACCACGTCTGCGCCGACACCGCACCCGTCGAGCGGGACGGTCCGATCGTGCCGTCCGCGCGCACCCCGCCCCCGGGCGACGGTCCGGCGACGGCACAGCACCCCTCGCAGGCGGGCTACCGCCCGGCGGAGCCGGACCCGTACGCCGGGCCGCCGCACGTGGTGCCGACGCCCCGGCAGCCGACGGAGGACCCGCCGCCCGGCTGGTGGCCCCCCGAGGCCGACGCCGGGGACGGGCCGGCCGACAGCGCCGTGCCGCCGGCGGTCGTCCCCCTGGCCGGCGGCGCCACCGAGGCGACCGAGGGGGTGCACCGGGTCCGCCAGCCCGGCGCGCCCGAGGAGCCCTACCAGCCGTCGCGGCTGCTGCCGGTGCCGGTGCACCGCGCGCCGGCCCGGCGCGCCAACCGGCTACTGCCGCTCGCCGTCGGCGGCGTCGCGGTGGTGCTGCTGGGCACGGTCGCGGTGATCACCGGGGTGGCCGGGATGGACGGTGCCCCCGACCCGGCGCCGCCGGCGGCCACCGGCGCACCGGCCTCCACTCGGGCCGGGGACCCGGCCGGCACGGGCGCCCCGTCGGCCGCCGGCCCCACGGCCGGGGCCATGGCCTCCCCCGGCAGCCCGCCGGGTTCGGTGACGCTGCGGGACAACCGCGACAACGTGGCGCTGCGCTGGACGTACCCGGCCGGCGGGGAGGGCCCCGTGATCATCTCGGGTGGCCGGGTCGGCCAGGCGCAGACGGCCTTCGCCAACCTGCCCGCCGGCACCACCGCGTTCGTCGTCTACGGACTGAACCGCAGCACCGACTACTGCTTCACCGTCGCGGTCGTGTGGTCGACCGACACGATCGCCCGCGCGCAACAGGTCTGCACCCGCCGCGGCTGACGGGCCGTCGCGGCTGACGGGCCGTCGCGGGTCCCGGTCCGTCGCGGGTCCCGGGCCGTCGTGCCTGGCGGCCCGCCGCGGGTCCCGGGTGGCGCGGCGCTGATCGCGGACGCGCCGGGCGGTCCGGCTGGGCCACCGGCCGGCGTGGCCCGGTCCCTCAGGGCCGCTCCGGGTCGGGCAGGGCCGGCAGCAGCAGCCGTACCCGCAGTCCCGGACCGCCGTCCCGGCCGGGGTGGGCGTCGGCCAGGACGATGCCGCCGCCGGCCCGGCGGACCAGCTCGCGCACGATGGCCAGCCCGAGGCCGGCGCCGCCGTCGTCGCGGGCGCGGGCGTCGTCGAGCCGGGTGAACCGCCCGAAGACCCGCTCCCGGTCCGCGGCAGGGATCCCCGGCCCGTCGTCGGTCACCGTCACCAGGTGGTACGCCCCGTCGCCGGCGCCGCTGCCCCCCGCTCCCCGGCCGGCGGTCAGCACCACCTCGCCGTGGGCGTGCCGGACCGCGTTGTCGACCAGGTTGGTGAGGATCCGGCGCAGCTCGTCGGGGTCGCCCTCGGTCCACAGCGGCGTCGCGGGCGCGTCGAGGCGCACCGGCGGCGACGGATACCGGGCGGCCACGGCCGCCAGCAGGGCCCCCACCTCGACCGGCCCGGTGGCCCGCGCAGTCGGCCGCTCGTCGAGCCGGGCCAGCAGCAACAGGTCGTCGACGAGCCGACCGAGCCGCTCGGTGTCGGCGAGCAGGTTCGCCGACACCGCCGTCCAGTCCGTCCGGTCGGCGAGCCGCCGGGCGACCTCCAGCTCGGTACGGATGTTCGTCAGCGGGCTGCGCAGCTCGTGGGCGGCGTCGGCGACGAACGCCCGCTGCCGGTCCCGGGCCGACTCCAGCCGGCCCAGCATCCCGTTGAGCGTGACCGCGAGCCGATGGATCTCGTCCTGCGACGCCGGTACGGGCAGCCGCCCGCCCCCGTCCCGCCCGGTGATCTCCTCGGCGCCCCGGCGCAGCGCCTCCACCGGGCGCAGGGTCGCGCCGACCACCCGCCACGCCACGGCGGCCAGCACCGCTACCAGCAGCGGGAAGCTCACCAGCAGGATGGTCCGTACGACGTGCGCGCTGTGCCGTACGTCCGCCAGCGACCGGGCCACCAGGACGGTGCGCGGGTCGGCGGCGGTGCCCGCCGGTACGGTGACCACCCGCACCGGCCCGGCCAGGCCGACCCGCTCCCCCGACACCGTCAGCCGCTGCCGCGCGCCGGTGTCGATCCGTTCCGGCGACACCATCGGCACCAGCCGGTCGGCGTCGATCGAGGCGGCCCGCACCCTGCCCTCGGCGTCGATCACCTGCACCCGGACCTGTCCACCGGCCACCGGCAGCGGATCGGGCAGGACCTCCTCGGCGGCGAGCAGCGCGACCGCGTCGGCGGTCTGGAACGCCTCGGTGTCCACGGCGCGTTGCAGGGCCCAGCCCAGCACGGCGAGCAGGACGAGCCCGCCGACGGCCAGTCCCCCCGACACCCCGAGCACCCCGACCGCCATCAGCCGCCCGCGCAGCCCGAGCGCGCCACGCACCCCGCGAAGGAAGGGCACCTTCCTATCGCGTACGCGATAGGAAGGTGCCCTTCCTTCGCTCTTCACGGGGCGAGCCGGTAGCCGGCGCCCCGGACCGTCTCCAGACGCTCCCGGCCGATCTTGCGCCGCAGGTACCCGACGTAGACCTCGACGGCGTTGGGGGCCGTCTCGACGCTGGCGTCCCAGACGTGGTCGAGCAGCTCCGTCTTGGAGACCACCTCGCCGGGGCGGCGCATCAGGTAGTCGAGCAGCGCGAACTCGCGGCTGGTCAGCGCGACCTCGGCGTCGGCCCGGGTCACCCGCCGCCGGGCCGGGTCGAGCCGGAGGTCGCCGACCGCGAGGACCGTGGGGCGTTCGGGGGCGCCGCGACGCAACAGGGCCCGCAGCCGGGCCAGCAGCACGACGTACGAGAAGGGCTTGGTGAGGTAGTCGTCGGCCCCGCAGTCCAGCCCGTCGGCCTGGTCGTACTCACCGTCCTTCGCCGAGAGCATGAGCACCGGGAGCCAGTGCTCCTCGGCGCGCAGCCGGCGCACCAGCTCGTAGCCGGAGAGCCCGGGCAGCATCACGTCGAGGATCATCGCGTCGTAGCCGCCGTGCCGGGCCGCGTCGAGCCCCGCCGGGCCGGTCGCCGCCACGTCCACCGCGAACCCCTCGGCCTGCAGACCCCGTTGCAGGGCGGACGCCAGCCGCGACTCGTCCTCCACCACCAGCAACCGCACGGGGTCAAGGGTGCCACCCGTGCGGACGGTCGTACGGTCGTCCTCAGCGCCCTCACAGCGTCGTTCGGGCAGGATGTCGGCAGGAGGTGTCACATGTCCGTCCTGAAGAGCCGTCCCGTCCTGCGCTGGCTGGTCCCGGTGACCGCCGTCGTGACCGTCATCGGTGGCGGCGCCGCGCTCGGCACGTTCGCCGCCCAGGCCGAGCCGAGCCTGCCGCCGCGTACCGCCGCCCAACTCCTGGTCGACCTGCAGACCTCCCGGCTGGAGGGGCTCTCCGGCACGGTCGTGCAGCGCGCCGACCTGGGCCTACCGCCGCTGGCCGGCCTGGTCGCCGGCGACGGCCCCGCCGGCCTGCTGACCGGCACGCACACGCTGCGGGTCTGGCACTCCGGGCCCGACCGGCAGCGCGTCGCCCTCGTGGACACGCTCGGCGAGCGGGACGTCATCCGCAACGGCCGCGACGTGTGGGCCTGGAACAGCCGGTCCAACACCGCCACCCACCGCACGCTGCCCGAGGGCGCCGCCGGGGCCGAGAGCCGGGAGCTGCCGGTCACCCCCGGGGAGGCGGCCGACCGGGCCCTGGCGGCGATCAGCCCGAGCACCGAGGTGAGCGTCGGCCGGTCCGCCACGGTCGCCGGCCGGGACGCGTACGAGCTGGTGCTCGCCCCGCGCGACGCCGCCTCGCTGGTGCACCAGGTGCGCATCGCCATCGACGCGCGCCAGCACGTGCCGCTGCGCTTCGAGGTCTTCGCCGACGGCAGCGACAAGCCGGCCTTCGAGATGGCCTTCACCCAGGTGTCGTACGCCCGGCCGGACGCCGAGCAGTTCACCTTCAACCCGCCGCCCGGGGTGAAGGTGACCGAGGAGACCGCCGGGAGGCAGCCCGCCGACGCGCCCGGGAAGCGCCCGGCGCACGGCGAGCGGCCGGACGTGCGTACCGTCGGCGAGAGCTGGGCCACGGTGGTGGTCGCGCGGCTCGACGGTGCCGGCGCGCCCGCCGACCGGGCCGGGGCCGCCCCTGCCGGGGACGGGTCGACCGGCGACCCGGCGGCGCTGCTCGGCAGGCTGCCGAAGGTCAGCGGTGACTGGGGCAGCGGCCGGCTGCTGACCGGGAAGCTGTTCAGCGCGCTGCTCACCGACGACGGCCGGCTCATTGCCGGAGCGGTGACGCCGGAGCGGCTCTACGAGGTCGCCAGGGGCTGAGGACCGGCAGTCCGGGGGCCCGCCACGTGGCGGGCCCCCGCTGTCTGTGCGGGGCGGCCTGTGGCGTGGCCCGGCGCGCTTGGTCGCGACGGCCGGCGCACGGTATCTTTCTCAGTTCAGGCAACAAAAAGAACGGCCATCGAAAGCCGTTCCGAGAGAGATGCTAACCAAATGGGAGACGGCTTGTCAAGGCATTCCGCCGATTCCGCCGAATTGCAGTCCGATGACGAAATCGGCCGCGAACAGGAATACGTCTCGATGCTCTACCGCCGGCTGGACGAGCTGCGCGAGCAGGCGTCCCAACGGTTGACCGAGGAGCTGCGGGCGACCGGTGGCACCCTCCAGGCCCGCTCCCAGCGCGACAGCGCGGTGCGGATGTACGCCGACCAGGTCGAGCAGCTCTCCGCCGTCGAGAGCGGCCTCTGCTTCGGCCGGCTCGACACCGACGACGGCGGCCCGCACTACATCGGCCGGATCGGCATCTTCGACACCGGCGGCGACTACGACCCGCTGCTGATGGACTGGCGTGCCCCGGCGGCCCGCGCCTTCTACCTCGCCACCGCGGCCAACTCCCAGGGAGTGCGCCGCCGTCGGCACCTGCGCACCCGGGAACGCAAGGTGATCGCCCTCAACGACGAGGTGCTTGACCTGGACACCGCCTCCCCCACCGCGCACGAGGAGCTGACCGGCGAGGCGTCGCTGCTCGCCGCGCTCAACGCCGGGCGCACCGGCCGGATGCGCGACATCGTCGAGACCATCCAGGCCGAGCAGGACCGGATCATCCGCGCCGACCTGCCGGGCGTACTGGTCGTGCAGGGTGGCCCCGGCACCGGCAAGACCGCCGTCGCGCTGCACCGCGCGGCGTACCTGCTCTACACCCACCGCGAGCAGCTCTCCACCCGGGGCGTGCTCATGGTCGGCCCGAACGCCACGTTCCTGCGCTACATCTCCCAGGTGCTCCCGGCGCTGGCCGAGACGGGCGTGCTCCTGCGGACGCAGGGCGACCTCTTCCCGGGGGTCAGCGCCCGCCGCGCCGAGCCCGCCGAGACCGCCGCGCTCAAGGGCCGCGCGGTGCTGGTCGAGGTGCTGGCCGCCGCCGTACGGGACCGGCAGTGGGTGCCCGACGAGCCGCTGGAGATCGCGCTGCCGCAGCAGGAGGTGCTGCTGCTCGACCCGGAGACCGTCCGCGCCGCCCGGGAGCGGGCCCGCCGTTCCGAGCGGCCGCACAACCTGGCCCGGGCGCTCTTCGACGTCGAGATCATCCACGCCCTCGCGGCCCAGGTCGCCGAGCGCATCGGCGCGGACCCGCTGGGCGGGGAGAACCTGCTCGACGAGGCCGACGTGGCGGAGATCCGCCGCGAGCTGCGCGAGGAGCCCGAGGTGCGGGCCGTACTGGACCAGCTCTGGCCGGTGCTCACCCCGCAGCGCCTGCTCGCCGACCTGTACGCCTCCACCGACCGGATCGCCGTCGCCGCGCCCATGCTCACCGGGGCCGAGCGGGCCATGCTGCACCGCGAGCCGGGCGGCTGGACGCCGGCCGACGTCCCGCTGCTCGACGAGGCGGCCGAGCTGCTCGGCGAGGACGAGCGCGCCGCCGCCGCCCGCCGGGAGCGGATCCGGGCCCTGCAACGGGAGTACGCCGAGGGCGTGCTGGAGATCGCCCGGGGCTCCCGCTCCATCGACGTGGAGGACGAGGCCGACGGCGGTGAGATCCTCGGCGTCACCGACCTGATCGACGCCGACCGGCTGCTGGAGCGGCAGGAGGAGGCGGACCGGCTGACCACCGCCCAGCGGGCCGCGGCCGACCGGGGCTGGGCCTTCGGGCACGTGATCGTCGACGAGGCGCAGGAGCTCTCGCCCATGGCCTGGCGGCTGCTGATGCGCCGCTGCCCGAGCCGCTCGATGACCATCGTCGGCGACGTGGCGCAGACCGGCGCGCTGTCCGGCACCCCGTCCTGGGCCGACGCGCTGGAGCCGTACGTGGCGCAGCGCTGGCGGCTGGAGGAGCTGACCGTCAGCTACCGCACCCCGGCCGAGATCATGGCGGTCGCCGCGGACGTGCTCACCGAGATCGACCCGGCGCTGCGCCCACCCCGCTCCGTACGCTCCAGCGGTGTCCCGCCGTGGGACCACGCGGTGGCACCCGAGCGCCTGGCGGCGGAGCTGGTCGCCGCCACCACCCGGGAGGCCGCCGGCCTGGACGACGGCCGGCTCGGCGTGATCGTGCCGACCGGTCGGGTCGACGAGCTGGGCGCCGCGCTCACCGCCGCCCTGCCCGAGGCGGCCATCGGCGAGGACCCGGAGCTGGAGAGCCGCGTGGTGGTGCTCACCGTCGGCCAGGCCAAGGGCCTCGAATTCGACTCGGTCGTCCTGGTCGACCCCGACCGCATCGTGGCGGAGTCGCCCCGAGGCCGCAGCGACCTCTACGTCGCCCTCACCCGCGCCACCCAGCGCCTGGGCATCATCCGCCCCACCTGATCCGCCGACCCCGTTGCGCCCGCCGGCCCCGTTGCGTCCGCCGGCCCCTGCGGCCTGGTCGGCGGGTCACTCCGGGGTGAAGTCGCCGACCTGGCTGGCGGTGCCGGACTGGTCGCTGGTGGACCCGCCCGCCGGCGTGCTCAGGCCGCCGGTGGTGGCGTCACCCGTGGTGGTCGGTGCCACCTTGCCGGGGTGCCGCTCCGGCTGGCGTGCCACCCGGCGCACGCTGGCCGGGCCGGCGGTGCCGCCGGTCGTGGTGACGGCGCCCTGCCCCCGCGTCGGCCCGCCGTCGCGCAGCACCTCCGGGTCGACCGGAACGTGCGCCGGGTCGTCCGGGTCCTCGTCCTGGATGACCCGCTGCACGTCGGTAGGGGGCACGGTCACCTCGTCGAGAACGCCCTCGCCGTAGACGCCACCGGCGATCCGCTCCTCGGCCTGCCGGGCGGCGTCCTGTCGCACGTCGTCCTCACGCATGTCCATCACCTCACAGGAGTGGTCGGTCCGACATGCGTGCCCGCCACCCCCACCAACAAACCCGCCCCGCCTGTCGCCCGCTGTCCTGCCGCCCCGCCCCACCCTGCCGTCCCGCCCCACCGTCCCGCCGTCCCGCCCACACCCGGCGTCGATCATGCAGTCGTGGTGCCCGCCAGATACCCATTCAGGCGTTTTGCACCCCACCACAACTGCATGATCGGCGCCGGACTTCGGGGCGCGGGCCGGGCTTTCGCGGCGAGGCGGGGGCTCTCGCGGCGAGGGCCGGGATTTCGGGACGAGGGCGGGGGTGGGGCCGGGTGGGGTGCAGGAGCCGGGGGCAAGTATCCGGGGTGCCGTGGGGGTTACTGCTCCCGTCGGGTCGGGTAGACGGCGGGTGCCCCCGCCATGCACGCGAACCGTGCCGTGGCCGACACGCGGTAGCGGGGCGAGGGAACGCAGGTACGACTCATCGCATCCTGAGGAGGACAAGATGAGCACGCAGGCTGCTTCCACCAGGCCGATGAACCGGCCGACGCAGGACGCGCCCAACCGGGCGATGCAGGACCGGGCCATGCAGGACCGGGCGATGCAGGAGACGCCCACCCGCCCGATGCCGATGATGCACGACGGGCACCGGGAGGCCATGCAGGCACCCGGCACGGAGACCAAGCCGTCGCTGCGTACGACCGAGTTCTGGGTCTACATCGCGGCCGTGATCGGCGTGCTGGCCGCCTCGCAGCTGGTCGGCCAGAACTCGACCGGAGTGGACATCTTCCGGGCCGACAACGCCTGGTTCATGATCACGCTGCTGACCATCGGGTACCTGGGTAGCCGTGGTCTGGCCAAGGCCGGCAGCAACTGGCGCAGTGGTGAGGAGCGCAAGGCCCGGCACTGACCGGGCTACGCACCACGGCAACGGTGGCCCCCGGGACTACGGTCCCGGGGGCCACCGTCGTGCGTGGACCTACTCCTCGAAGCCGCCGAAGTCCTCGCCGTCACCCTCGAAGGCGTCGCCGATCATGTCGCCGACGATCATGCCCCCGACGGCTCCCATCGCGGCACCGGCGACGACGCCGCCCATGCCGACGCCGCGGCCGTGACCGTGACCGTGCCCGTGACCGCCGAAGCCGTGCGCGCCGCGCAGGCTGCCGTAGCGGGACGTCGTCTCCCGCAGCCAGCCGTCGACGACCTGGACCCAGTCCGTCTTGTCGGCGTCGGCGTGCGAGAGCCGGTAGTGGCCGAAGGCGTCGTGCCCGGGGGTCAGGAAACCGCCGCGCTTGTCGCACTCCAGGATGACCTCGACGCCGTGCGGGCTGGTCACGAAGGTCAGCTCGACCTCGTTGATGGTGCTCGCGTACTGGGGCGAGGCGAAGAACTCGATCTCCTGGTAGAACGGCAGCGTCTGCTGCGTGCCCCGGATGTGACCGCGCTCCAGGTCGGCGTGCTTGAACCGGAAGCCGAGCCGCTGGAACGCCTCCAGGATCCGCTCGTGCACCGGCAGCGGGTGCACGTTGACCTGGTCCAGGTCGCCCTTGTCTACCGCCCGGGCGATGGCCAGCTCGGTGCGCAGCCCCATCGTCATGCCGCGCAGCCGCTGGCCGTAGACGTCGGTGATCGGCGTCTCCCACGGGACCGGGAGCTGGAACGGCAGGGAGAGCTGCTGCTTCGGGGCGAGCTGGAACGCGCCGCTGACCGGCAGCCGGTGGAACTCCATCACGCCGGCGTACTCGGTGTCACCGCCCTCGATCTCGACCCGGGTGACCAGGCTGACGACGACCTGCTCGACGTTGGCCGGGGCGTCCCCGCCCTGCAGGTTGACCTGTCCCTCGAGGGTCAGGCCGGGGCGGGTGTTCGGGTTGGTCAGGACGGTGTCGACGCTCGGCCCGCCCACTCCGAACGCGCTCAACATCTTCTTGAAGACCATTGGAACTCCCGTGCAAAGACACCGCACTCCACCCTGGAGCCGGTCGCTGACTGGTCGGGACACTACGCGGAAGCGCTGTGAAGTGCCTGTGAGAGCCCGGCCGCCGCCCGGCGTGGGGACGACGCGGGCGTCCCGGTGATCAGGACGCCATGGACCTCAAAACGGCGGGGTAACGTCCATGGCGTCCGCGCATCCGCAGGAGCGGGACGGCCAGGGCGCGGATCACGCCTTCGGGGCGGCGACAGCGGGAGAGTCTCCGGTGAGCGCGGCCACCGCCCGCTGGATGCGAAGGTGGGCTGCCGGTTCGGTGCCGCCCGTGAGGGCGACGTGGTGCAGCACGCCGACCACCGCCAGGGCCAGCGCCTCCACGTCGGCGCCGCCGGCCACCCGTCCGAGTTGCCGCTCAGCGGCCAGGTAGCCGGCGACGGCGTGCTCGACCGCCTCCAGGCCGGCGGTCCCACCGCCCAGCACCGTCTCGACCTGTGTCACCAGGTCGGGCCGGAAGGCCATCAGCCGGGCCAGTGCCAGCAGCGTCTCCATCGGCGTAGCCAGGATGGCCTGGTGGAGGTTGCCGGCGACCGTCCCGGACCCGGCGCGCTCCGGGAGGCCGGCCACCTCGCCGGAGACCACGAAGGACCGGTCGATCCAGTACCCGACCAGGAAGTCGTCGAAGTTCGCGAAGTGCGCGTAGAGCAGCCCGGTGGCGACGCCGGCCTCGCGCGTCACGGCCCTGCCGGTGAGCCGGCTCGGTCCGTCTCGCACGATCAGCCGCTCGACGGCGGCGAAGAGCTGCTGCCGAATCTCCGGGATGGCTACTCCGCGCGGCATCCCTGAAGTCTAGGCGGTGCCGCTGCCCCTCGTTGCGCCCGGTATGAACAGTCGCTCATACTAGTTTGAGCGAACGCTCATTCTGACTCGGGAGTGCTGGATGAAACGTGCAGTGATCGTGGGGGCGGGCATAGCCGGGCTGGCCACCGCGCTGCGACTCGGACGCGACGGATGGCACACGGTCGTGGTGGAACGCGCTCCCGCCCGACGCAGCAGCGGCTACATGGTCAACCTGATCGGCCCGGGCTACGACGCCGCCGAGCGCCTCGGCCTGCTCACCGCGCTGTCCGCGTACGACCTGGGTCTGTTCACCACCGTGCTCGTCCGCGCCGACGGACGGCCCAAGTTCACGGTGCCGTCCAGCCTCGCCGAGGCCGCCCTCGGCGACCGGGCCGTGTCGGTGTTCCGCGGCGACCTGGAGTCGACGCTGTACGAGGCGGTGCGCGACCGCGCCGACATCCGCTTCGGCACCACCGTCACGTCCCTGGAGCAGGACCCCGAGCGGGTACGGGTGGTGCTGAGCGACGGCACCGTGGAACACGCCGACCTGCTCGTCGGCGCCGACGGGGTGCACTCCGCCACGCGGACGGCCGCGTTCGGCTCCGGCTTCCAGGTCGATCTGCCGTACGTCGTGGGCGCCTTTCCCCTGGCCCACCCGGTGGCGGGCGTGCCGGATTCCTCAGCCACCACGTTCATCGGCCCGGGACGCACGGCGGCGATCGTCAACCTGGGCCCGCGGCGGTCGTCGGCGTTCTTCACGTACCGCAGCGCGGACCCGGCCGCCGACCTGCGGCGCGGAGCGGTGGAGGCGCTCGACGCGGCGTTCGGGGATCTCGGCGGGGGCGTCCCCGACGCGATCCGCCACCTCGGGAAGGACCCGGCCGGCGCCTACTTCGACGCGATCAGCCAGGTGGTGATGCCACGCTGGAGCACCGGCCGGATCGTGCTGCTCGGGGACGCGGCCTGGTGCGTCACGCTCTTCGCCGGACACGGGGCGACCCTCGCGCTCGCCGGCGCGGACCAGCTCGGCGCCGCCCTGCAACGGCACGACCACGTGCCTGCGGCACTGACGGAGTGGGAGGCGGGACTGCGCCCGGAAGCCATCAAACGGCAGGCGCTCGCCCGGCGCGGAATGCTCCAGTACGCGCCGCCGAGCCGGTTCCACGTGTGGATGGGCGACGTGACCATCCGGGCGATGACCCTCCCGGGTGTGCGCGGTCTCGTCCGGCGTGGCATCGAGCGCGCGAACCGCAGGGCCGTGCCGTGACCCACGCGCTCGGGCCGGTCAGTCGGTTCCGACGACGATCAGCTCGCCCACCTGGCCGGCGAGCTGGTCGCGCGCCTCCTCGGGCAGCCCGGCGTCGGTGACGAGCACGTCGGCCTCGGAGAGCGGGGCGATGGTGGCCATTCCGATCGTCTCCCACTTGGTGTGGTCGGCCAGCACCACCAGGCGCCGGGCCGCACCGACCAGGCACCGGTCGGTGCCCGCCTCCAGCAGGTTCGGCGTGGTGAATCCGGTGCGCGGGCTCATCCCGTGTACGCCGAGGAAGAGCACGTCGACGTTGAGGGCGCTGATCGCCGCCTCGGCCACCGGCCCGGTCAGGGCGTCCGACGGGGTACGGATCCCGCCGGTCAGCACGACCGTCTGGTCGGCGCCCGGATGCTGGTGCAGGGCCTCGGAGACGGGGATGGAGTTGGTCACCACGGTCAGGCCGCGTACGTCGGCCAGCAGGGTGGCCAGCGCGGCGGTCGTGGTGCCGGCGGAGAGCGCGACGGCCATGCCGGGCTCGACCAGGGCTGCGGCCCGTTCGGCGATGGCCCGCTTCTCGGCCCGCTGCCGCAGCGACTTCGCGGCGAAGCCGGGCTCGTCGCCGGGTCCGGGGCCGACCAGGGTCGCGCCGCCGTGGACCTTGTCGACCAGCCCCCGCTCGGCCAGCACCTCCAGGTCGCGCCGGATCGTCATGTCGGAGACGCCGAAGCGGCCCACCAACTGGCTGACCCGCACGCCGCCGCGCTGCCGGATCATCTCGAGGATCGCGGCCTGTCGCTGTCGGGCCAGCATCCGGGGGACCTCCTTCGCGCCGTCACGCCGCGGACGAGCGGGCCGCCGCACCGCCGGACGAGCGGGCCGCCGCACCGCCGGATGCACGGGCCGGGCCGTCCGATGCACCGGCCGGGTCGTCCGACGTGTGGACCGGGTCGTCCGACGTGCGGGCCGGGTCGCCGGACGCGCGGGCCGCGGCGGCGGTCGGCGCCTCGCGGATGACGGCCACCTCGCCGGCCGGCACGACCAGGTCTCCGGAGCAGCCCGCGCCGGTCAGCAGTTCCACGCCGGCGGCGTCGAGCCGGGCGTCGGCGTCGGTGTGGTTGATGACGAAGAGCCAGCTGCGGTCGCCGGCGCGGCGCCGGACCACCTCCACCTCGGCGGGGACCCGCGCCGCCGGGCGTACCCCCGACTCGGCCACCAGCCGGGCCACCAGCCGCTCCGTCGCCGCCGCGTCCAGCCGGGTGCCGACGTACCAGGCCGCGCCCGCGCCGACCGGGTGCCGGGTCAGCGCCGGCACGCCCGGCAGGGGCCCGTCGGCGTACGCGGCGAGCACCTGCGCGCCCTCGGGGTGCAGCCACTCCGTCCACACGTCGGCGACCGAGCCGTCGTCGAGGGTGACCCGCTCCCCCGCCCGCAGCGGGAAGAACTCCTCGACGCGGACGCCCAGCAGTTCGCGGAACGCCCCCGGGTAGCCGCCGAGGCGGATGTGGTCGTGCTCGTCGACGATGCCGCTGAAGTACGTGACCAGGGCGGTCCCGCCGGCCTCGACGTACGCGTGCAGCGCCGCGGCGTGCACGTCGCGCACCAGGTAGAGGGTGGGCGCCAGCACCAGCCGGTAGCGGGACAGGTCGGTGGCCGGGTGCACGACGTCGGCGGTGATCCCGGCCCGCCACAGCGCGTCGTGCAGCGCGCCGAGGCGGTCGGCGTACGTGACGTCGACGGTGGGGTGCGAGTCCAGCTCGGCGCCCCACCACGCCTCGTAGTCGAACAGGATCGCCACCTCGGCGTCGACCCGGCTGCCGCGTACCTCGGCGAGGGCCCGCAGGTCCGCGCCGAGCCGGCACACCTCGCGGAACACCTTGGTCTCCGGGCCGGCGTGCGGCAGCAGCGCGGAGTGGAACTTCTCCGCCCCGGCGCGCGAGGCCCGCCACTGGAAGAAGAGCACCCCGTCCGCGCCGCGCGCCACGTGCGCCAGGCTGTTGCGGCGCAACTGGCCGGGGGCCTTGGCGACGTTGCGCGGCTGCCAGTTGACGGCGCTGGTGGAGTGCTCCATCAGCAGCCACGGGTCGCCGCCGGCGACGCCCCGGGTGTGGTCGGCCGCGAGGGCGAGCCCGACGTGGGCACGCGGGTCGGCGGCGGTGAGGTAATGGTCGTTGGCGACGACGTCCACGTCGGACGCCCAGGAGTGGTAGTCGAGGTATTTGATGCCGGTGCCGATCATGAAGTTCGTGGTGACCGGCTGGCGGACCAGGCGCGTGAGCACCTCGCGCTCGGCGCGTAGTTGGCCGCGCTGCTCGTCGGAGGAGAAGCGCAGGAAGTCCAGTTGCTGGGTGGGGTTGGCGAAGGTCGGCGCCGTGCGCGGCGGGTTGATCTCGGCCCAGTCGCCGTAGCGCTGGCTCCAGAAGGCGGTGCCCCAGGCGTCGTTGAGCCCGTCCAGGTCGCCGTAGCGCTCGCGCAGCCAGCGGCGGAACGCCTCGGCGCTGACGTCGCAGTAGCAGTGCACGTTGTGGCAGCCCAGTTCGTTGGAGACGTGCCACATGGCCACGGCGGGGTGGTCGGCGTAGCGGGTGGCGAGGGCCTCGACCAGGGCCAGCGACCGCTCGCGGAACACCGGCGAGCTGGGGCAGTACGCCTGCCGGCCGCCCGGCCAGAGGATCGCGCCGTCGGCGCGCCGGGGCAGCGTCTCCGGGTACCGGTGGGCGAGCCACGGGGGCGGGCTGGCGGTGGCGGTGGCCAGGTCGACCGAGATCCCGCCGCCGTGCAGCACGTCGATCGCCCGGTCCAGCCAGCCGAACTCGTACGCGCCGGGGGTGGGCTCCAGCAGCGCCCAGGAGAAGATCCCCACCGACACCATATTCACCCCGGCCCGGCGCATCAGCGCGACGTCCTCGGCCCAGGTGGACTCGGGCCACTGCTCGGGGTTGTAGTCGGCACCGAACCAGATGTCGTCACCCTGCCATCGCCGCATGGATGCAGAGCGTGCCCGGCCGAGGCAGCCAAGTCAACATGTTCCAACATCGATCATCTTTACAACGTTTACCTCTCAACGGCCTTGTCGCGACGGGGTTGTCGGGAGATTGCCGCCCCCTTGACACCGCCCGGAGGACGAGTAGCTTGAGGCGCCACTGGCAATTCGTGTTCGCCAATGTGGATTCGCGATGGATCCGGGTGTGTGTTCACGGTTGCCGGGACACCGCCACCGACGGCCCTCGGGCACCTCTTCATCCGCAGGAGGCACCATGTCCCGTCCCCGCACCCGAGCCGAGTACCTCGCCCGGCTCGTACCCCCCTCAGTGGCCGGCCTCGACCGTCGTTCGCTGCTGGCCGGCGCGGCCGGCAGCACCGCGCTGCTCGGCACGGGCCTGCTCGCCGGCTGCGGTTCCGACTCCGGCGGCTCCGGCGCCAAGACGGTGTCGCTGGGCTCCAACCAGTCCGACCCGAAGCCCAAGGAGGTGATCGCGAAGGTCATGGACGGCTTCCGGACCTCGTCCGGCCTCGAGGTCGCCGTCAACACGGTCGACCACAACACGTTCCAGGAGAACATCAACAACTATCTCCAGGGCAAGCCGGACGACGTGTTCATGTGGTTCGCCGGCTACCGGATGCGCTTCTTCGCCGCCCGGGGCCTCGCCGGCGACCTCAGCGACGTCTGGGGCAGGCTCTCCGGGATGTCCGACGCGTTCCGCAAGGCGTCGACCGGCGACGACGGCAAGCAGTACTTCGTGCCGTCGTCGTACTACCCGTGGGCCGTCTTCTACCGCAAGTCGGTCTGGCAGCAGAACGGCTACCAGGTGCCGAAGACCCTCGACGACCTGACCGCGCTCGCCGGGGAGATGAAGAAGGACGGGCTCACCCCGATCGCCTTCGCCGACAAGGACGGCTGGCCCGCGATGGGCACCTTCGACATCCTCAACCTGCGGATCAACGGCTACCAGTTCCACATCGACCTGATGGCCGGCAAGGAGTCCTGGACCTCCGACAAGGTGAAGAAGGTCTTCGACACCTGGCGCGGCCTGCTGCCCCTGCACCAGCCCGACAGCCTCGGCCGGACCTGGCAGGAGGCCGCCCAGTCGTTGCAGCAGAAGAAGAGCGGCATGTACCTGCTCGGCCTCTTCGTCGGCCAGCAGTTCGACGGCGCCGACCTGGCCGACCTCGACTTCTTCACCTTCCCCGAGATCGACCCGGCGATCGGCGCCAAGGCCCTGGACGCGCCCATCGACGGCTACATGATGGCCCGCAAGCCGAAGCAGGAAGCCAACGCCAGGAAGCTGCTCGAGTACGTCGGCTCGAAGGCGGCCGCGGACATCACCGTCAAGAGCGACCCGAGCACGCTGGTCGCCAACAGCGAGGCCGACACCAGCGGCTACAGCGCCCTGCAGAAGAAGGCCGCCGAGCTGGTCGGCTCGGCCACCGAGATCGCCCAGTTCCTGGACCGCGACACCCGCCCGGACTTCGCCTCCACCGTGATCATCCCGGCGCTCCAGCAGTTCATCAAGGACCCGAAGGACATCGACGGGCTGACGTCGAGCATCGAGAACCAGAAAAAGTCGATCTTCACCGACTGACGGCGAGAGGGTGAGGGCACCGTGTCCGACCTGCCCCTGATCCAAGCGGATCGCGCCGCGCCGCCGCCGGCCGCGACCACCCCCACGGGTGGTCGCCGCCGGCGCGTACGGCTGCTGTCCCGCACCGACCGCGTGGTCGTCGCGCTCATGGTGGCCGTACCGCTGCTGCTCGTCGTCGGCCTGGTCTGGCTGCCGGCGGGCGCCACCGTGCTGCTCTCCGGCACCGACTGGGACGGCATCGGCCCGGTCTCCGAGATCGAGTGGGTCGGCGGCCGCAACTACGCCGACGTGGTCCAGAACTACCCGCCGTTCGTGCCGGCCGTGCAGAACAACCTGCTCTGGCTGGCGGCGCTGTTCGTGGTGGCCACCCCGTTCGGCATGTTCCTGGCCGTCCTGCTCGACAAGGAGCTGCGCGGCACCCGGTTCTACCAGACCGCGCTCTACCTGCCGGTGGTGCTCTCCCTGGCGCTGATCGGCTTCGTCTGGCAGCTGCTCTACTCCCGCGACCAGGGCCTGGTCAACGCCGTCCTCGGCACCGACGTCGACTGGTACGGCGATCCGGACGTCAACATCTGGGCCGTGCTGGTGGCGGCCGGCTGGCGGCACGTCGGCTACATCATGCTGCTCTACCTGGCCGGGCTGAAGGGCGTCGACCCGTCGCTGCGGGAGGCCGCCGCCGTGGACGGCGCGTCGGAGGGCCGGACGTTCTTCAAGGTGATCTTCCCGGTCCTGCGGCCCATCAACATCATCGTGCTGGTGGTGACGGTGATCGAGTCGCTGCGCGCGTTCGACCTGGTCTGGGTCATCAACAAGGGCCGCAACGGCCTGGAACTGATCTCGGCGCTGGTCACCCAGAACGTGGTCGGCGAGGCGAGCCGCATCGGCTTCGGCTCGGCGCTGGCCACCATCATGCTGGTCGTCTCGCTGGTCTTCATCACCGTCTACCTGGCGACCGTGCTGCGGGAGGGACGCCGATGAGCACCGCGACCGTGCCCCGGGAGAACCGGACCGCCCCCGCGACCGAACGCCGCCCGCCGTCGCGCCCGGCCCGGGTGGTGCTGCACGTGTTCCTCGCGGCGGTGGCGATCGGTTGGCTCTTCCCGATCCTCTGGGCCGTGCTGACCTCGCTGCGCTCCTACGAGTACACGGCCACCAACGGCTACGTCTCGCTCGGCGGGTGGACCCTCGACAACTACGTCACCGCCTGGCGGACCGCCGAGTTCGGCAAGCACTTCCTCAACTCCGTCTACATCACCGTGCCGGCGGTGCTGCTGACCCTCTTCCTCGCCTCGTGCGTGGCGTTCGTCATCGCCCGGTTCAGCTGGAAGACCAACATCGTCCTGCTCGGCCTGTTCACCGCGGCGAACCTGCTGCCCCAGCAGGCCCTGCTCATCCCGCTGTTCCGGCTCTTCACCCAGGTGCCGCTGCCGGCGTTCATGAGCGACTCGGAGCTGCTCTACGACAGCTACTGGGGGCTGATCCTGGTCAACGTCGCCTTCCAGTGCGGCTTCTGCGTGTTCGTGCTCAGCAACTACATGAAGGCGCTGCCGCGCGACCTCTACGAGGCCGCGATGGTCGACGGGGCCAGCGTCTGGCGGCAGTACTGGCAGGTGACCATGCCGCTGTGCCGGCCGGCTCTGGCCGCGCTGGCCACCCTGGAGGTGACCTGGATCTACAACGAGTTCTTCTGGGCCACCGTGCTGATGCGCACGGGGGACAAGTTCCCGGTGACAAGCTCGCTCAACAACCTGCGTGGTGAGTTCTTCACCGACAACAACCTGGTCTCGGCCGGCTCGGTGCTGGTCGCGATCCCGACCCTGGTGATCTTCTTCCTCCTGCAGAGGCAGTTCGTCCGGGGCCTGACCCTGGGGGCTTCAAAGGGATGAGCATCGTCCACCTGCGCCGTGCCCGGACCAGCCTGGTGCTCGACGCGCGCGGCCCGGGGCTGCCCCGGGTCGCGCACTGGGGCGCCGACCTCGGCCCCGTCCCACCCGACGACCTGCCCGCCCTGGTGGACGCCACCGTCGCGCCGGTCGTACACAGCAGCTTCGACGCGCCGACGGTGCTGTCCCTGCTGCCCGAGGCGTCCGCCGGCTGGGGCGGCCGGCCGGCGCTCGCCGGGCACCGCGAGCGCCGGGACTGGTCCACCGCCTTCCGGCTGACCGGTCTCGACGTCGCCGACGACGGCACCGGCTCCGCCCGGGTCACCGTCCGGGCGGCCGACGATGGTGCCGGGCTGTCGCTGACCGTCGAGATCGCGATCGACCCGACCGGCCTGGTGCTGCTGCGGCACCGGCTGCGCAACGACGGCGACACCGCGTACGAGCTGCGGGAGCTGACGCCGGTCCTGCCGGTGCCGGCGGTCGCCACCGAACTGCTCGACCTGACCGGCCGGTGGTGCCGGGAGCGGTCCCCGCAGCGGCACCCGTGGCCGATGGGCGCCTGGGTACGCGAGGGCCGGCACGGCCGCACCGGGCACGACGCGACCCTGTTGCTGGTCGCCGGCACGGCCGGCTTCGGGTTCGGTCACGGCGAGGTGTGGGCGGTGCACACCGCGTGGAGCGGCGACCACGTGACCTTCGCCGAGCGGCGGCCGACGGGCGAGTCCACCCTCGGCGGCGGCGAACTGCTCGCCCCCGGCGAGGTGGTGCTCGATGCGGGCGAGGAGTACGCCACCCCGCTGCTGTACGCGGTCTTCTCCGACGCCGGGCTGGACGGGCTCAGCGACGTCCTGCACACCCACCTGCGCGCCCGGCCGCAGCACCCGGCCACGCCCCGCCCGGTCACCCTCAACGTCTGGGAGGCCGTCTACTTCGACCACGACCTGGACCGGCTCCGCGCGCTGGCCGACCAGGCGGCCGAGGTCGGGGTGGAACGCTTCGTGCTCGACGACGGGTGGTTCCGGGGCCGTCGCCACGACCGCGCCGGCCTCGGCGACTGGTACGTCGACGACACCGTCTGGCCCGACGGCCTGCACCCGCTCGTCGACCACGCACGCGGGCACGGGATGCAGTTCGGGCTCTGGGTCGAACCGGAGATGGTCAACCCCGACTCCGAGGTGTTCCGCGCCCACCCGGAGTGGGTGCTGTCGGCACCCGGCCGGCTGCCGCCCGCCTGGCGGCACCAGCAGGTGCTCGACCTGGCCCAGCCGCCGGCGTACGCGTACCTGTTGGAGCGGCTGGACGGCCTGCTCGCCGCGCACCCCGGCATCGGCTACCTCAAGTGGGACCACAACCGGGACCTGACGGAGGCGGGTCACCAGGGCCGCCCCGGCGTGCATGGACAGACCCGCGCGGTCTACCGGCTCCTCGACGAGCTGCGCCGCCGCCACCCCGGTGTGGAGATCGAGAGCTGCGCGTCCGGCGGCGCCCGGGTGGACCTGGAGATCCTGCGGCGCACCGACCGGGTCTGGGCCAGCGACTGCAACGACGCCCTGGAACGGCTGGCCATCCAGCGCTGGACGGGGCTGCTGCTCCCGCCCGAGCTGGTCGGCAGCCACATCGGGCCGGAGCGCTCGCACACCACCCACCGCGTGCACGACCTGGGTTTCCGGGCTGCGACCGCGCTCTTCGGCCACCACGGCATCGAGTGGGACATCGGCGCGATCGACGCGGCGCAGCGCGGCGAGCTGGCCGCCTGGATCGCGCTGCACAAGCGGCTCCGCCCGCTGCTGCACGCCGGCCGGGTGGTCCGCGTCGACCATCCCGACCCGGCCGTCTGGGCGCACGGCGTCATCGCCCACGACGGTTCCCAGGCGGTGTACGCCGTGGCTCAGCTGGCCACCTCGGTGACCCAGGCGCCCGGGCCGGTCCGGCTCCCCGGCCTCGCCCCCCACCGCCGGTACGCGGTGCGGCCCGTCGCGGGCGTGCCGGAGCCCGCGACGCTCCAGCGGGCCGCCCCGGGTTGGCTGGCCGACGGCGGCGTGACCCTCGGCGGCGCGGTGCTGGCGACCGTCGGGCTCCAGATGCCCGCGCTGCATCCCGAGCAGACCGTGCTGCTGGAGGTCACCGCCGTCGACTGAGAGGGCGGGCGGACTTCGCAGGGAACGACCGGGGGCGGGCGGTGGCCGCGTACCGGGTCGCCGCCGACCTGACCACGAGCGTGCCCGAGCAGCGGTACCTGGCGATGCGCGCCGCCCGGCTGGCCACCGGGGCGCCCGGGCACTGACCGGCGACGGCAGGGTGTACGCCGGTACGGACGCTGTCGAGCTGCCCGCATGGACGGGGCAGGCAGTTCCGGACCCGTGGCCGTCAGCGGTCCCATGGACGGGGCAGCTCGACAGCGCGCGCAGCGACTGACCGGTGGCCGGGCCCGGTCCCCGGCGACGGGCCGCCCGCACCCCGGCTCTCCCGGACGCCAGAAGAGACACGAGAGAGACCGAGAGAGTCACGAGAGACCGAGAGGCACGGGAGAGAACGGTGGCCGGACCCCCTGCGGGCCCGGCCACCGGTGGGGCGTGAGTTGTCAGCTCGCCGTGCAGGTCACCGCGGGCGTGGCGTTGGTGCCGTTCCAGCTGGCGATGAAGCCGAAGCTGGTGCTGGCACCGGCGCCCAGCCGGCCGTTCCAGTCGGCGTTGCGGGCCGTGACGGTCGACCCGCTGCTGCTCAGGACGGTGCTCCAGGACTGGCTGACGGTCTGGCCGTTGGCGAACGTCCACTTCGTCGTCCAGCCGGTGATCGCCGCCGAGCCGGCGGTCACCTTCACCTCACCCTGGAAGCCGCCCTGCCACTGGTTGGTCACCGTGTACGTCGCCGTGCAGCCGCCCGGCGGCGGGGTGCTCGGCGGCGGGGTCGTGGGCGGGGGCGTGGTGGGCGGCGGGGTCGTGGGCGGGGGCGTCGTCGGCGGCGGGGTGGTCGGCGGCGGCGTGCTGCCGAAGACCGTCGCCTCCTTCGCGGTGGCCTTGATCCCGTTCGCCCCGTTGAAGATGCGCTGGCCCCAGGTGCTCAGCGCGGCGGGGTTGAAGTTCGTGACCATGTCGAGGTACTCGACGCCGCCGCCGTTGCCGCTCCACGACCAGCCCAGGTAACCGATCCCGTTGGCCTGGCTGTAGGAGAGGATCGTGTCCTCGTCGGGGTTGCCGTCGGAGTGGTCGAAGCCGAACTCGCCGACCACGATCGGCAGCTTGGCGGCGCGGAACCGGCCGAGGTAGTCGCTGATCTCGGCGGCGGTGTCGAAGACGCCGTACATGTGGATGGAGAAGACCGTGTTCTTCTGCGGGTCGGCCGCGAAGACCGACGCCGCGTTGTCGCGCATGGTGAACGACCAGTCCTGACCCCAGTTCGGGGCGTCGACCATGATGGTGTGCGTCAGGCCGCCCGTACGCAGCCGCTTGATGGCGTTGGCGGTGTCGGTCGCCCAGGTGCCGTAGCCCTGGTTGCCGTACGGCTCGTTGCCGATGTTGACGATGACGTACTTCTCCTGGCCGGCGAGGGCGCTGGAGACGCTGAGCCAGTAGTCGACCGCCTGGTCCAGGGTGGCCGCCCCGCTCTGCTCGCCGTAGCCGGTGGTGTCGTGCACCTCCAGCACGCAGATCAGCCGGTTGGCCTTGCACAGCGAGATGACGTTGGCGACGTCGGCGGTGTCGTTCTTCGCCCACCGCTGGCCGCTGGCCAGCACCACCCGCACCGTGTTCGCCCCGAGCGCCTTGATGTTGGCGAAGGAACTGGTCTGCTGCTGGTACCAGGTGTGCGCGTGGTTCACGCCACGCATGACGAACTCGCTGCCGTTGGCGTCGTAGAGCTTGCCGTCGGCGACGGAGAAGCCGGTCGCGGCCCGCGCGGGCTGACCGAACGCCAACACGGCGACCAGCAACGCGAGCAGGGCCGCACCGGCGGCGGAGAGTCTCTTCTTCATGGCCTTCCTCAGAGGGAGGACCCCCGCTGCCCAGGTGGGGGTGGGACGTCACAGGGGATGGCGGCTGCAGCCCGACAGCCGCCGCCCGGCTCCCGGCGGCGCAGGGATCAGCGTAGGCCGGTCGGGCCGGTCACGCAATGAACCGGTTAAGCAGCGGACCGCCGACACCGGACGCGAGGGTTGACCCGACCTGGCAGGGGTATCCGGGGATGATCCGCCCGGGTCGGAGGGAGACACCCATGGTCAACGTCGGCTACACCCTGATGTGCGAGCAGGCCGGTCCCAAGCAACTGGTCGACTACGCGGTGCGGGCGGAGGCGGCCGGCTTCGACCAGCTCGTCATCTCCGACCACTACTACCCCTGGCTGGACTCCCAGGGCCACTCCCCGTACGCCTGGTCGGTGCTCGGCGCGGTCGCGCACGCCACCAGCCGGGCGGAGCTGATGTCCTTCGTCACCTGCCCGATCCGCCGCTACCACCCGGCGGTCGTGGCGCAGAAGGCCAGCACGGTCGGGGTGCTCTCGGACGGCCGGTTCACCCTCGGCCTCGGCGCGGGCGAGAACCTCAACGAGCACGTGGTCGGCGGCTGGCCGCACGTGCAGCAGCGGCACGAGATGTTCGAGGAGGCCCTCCAGATCATCCGGCCCCTGCTCAACGGGGAGACGCTGACCTTCTCGGGCAACCACTACGACGTGCCCGACGCCTACGTGTGGGACCGGCCGGCCCGCCCGGTGCCGATGGCCGTCGCCGCCTCCGGCCGCCAGTCGGTCACCCTCGCCGCCGAGTACGGCAACGGCCTCGTCGCGACCGAGCCGGACCCGCACATCATCGAGATGTACGACGAGGCCGGCGGCGCCGGACAGCCCCGCTACGGGCAGGTGGCCATCTGCTACGGCCCGGACGAGGCGGAGTGCCGCAAGATCGTGCACGACCAGTTCCGCTGGTTCGGGATGGGTTGGAAGGTCAACGCCGACCTGCCCGGGCCGGAGTCGTTCGCCGCCGCCACCCAGTTCGTCCGCGAGGAGGACGTGGCCGAGGGGATCTCCTGCGGACCCGACGTAGACCGGCACGTCGAGGCGTTCCGCAGGTTCGTCGACGCCGGCTTCACCCACGTGGCGATCGTGCAGGTGGGTGGCGGGACGCAGCCGATGTTCCTGGACTGGGCGCAGGAGCAGCTCCTGCCGAGGCTGCGCGAGCTGTGAGGGCGGCACCCGTCCGGCGTCCCCGGGTGACCCCGCCGGGCCGCTTCGGTCCGGCGGAGCTGCGCCTCGCGCTGGCCGCCCCGAAGCCGGCCGCCGGGCTGACCAGCGAGTGGCGGCTGGTCGACGGGATCCGTACGCACACCCGCCGCGCCGGCGAGCCCGGCACCGCCGCCACCCCGGTCGTGCTGGTGCACGGGCTGGCCGTGTCCCACCGCTACCTGACCCCGCTCGCCCTCGCGCTGGCCGACACCCATCCGGTGTACGCGCCCGACCTGCCCGGCTTCGGGCTGACCGAGCGCCCCGACCGCGCGTACGACGTGCCCCGGCACGCCGCGCACCTGGCCGCCTGGCTGGCCGCGTACCGGATGCCGCCCGTCTGCCTGCTCGGGCACTCGTTCGGCGCGGAGGTCGTCGCGGCGCTCGCCGCCCGGCACCCCGACGCGGTCGCGGCGGTGGTGCTCGCCGGCCCGACCAGCGACCCGGCCGCCCGGTCCCGGCGGGGACAGTTCGGGCGCTGGCTGGTGGACACCCTGCGGGAGGCGCCGTTGCAGGCGCCGATCCTGCTCCGGGACGTCCTCGACGCCCGCCCCTGGCGGGTCCACGCGACGCTGTCGCACTCGGTGCGCAACGGTATCGAGGCGGACCTGGTGAGCATCGCCGCGCCCACCCTGGTGGTGGCCGGCTCCCGGGACCCGGTCGTGCCGCCCTCCTGGCGCGCGCAGGTGGGCCGGCTGGTGCCGCACGCCCGTACGGTCACCGTGCCGGGTGCCGCGCACAACGTCGTGACCACCGCGCCGGCACAGGTCGCCGACGCGGTCCGCGCCCTGCTGGCCCCCACACTGACGAACAGGTGACGACATGCGTATCGGCAACACGGAGATCCGGCCGGCCGGCGGCGGCCTGGGCTGCCTGCTGATGATCCTCTTCTCGATCGTCGCCTCGGTCGTCCTGACCGTCCTGCTGAACCTGCTCCTGTAACCCGGCTCCGGCTCCGGCTCCGGCTCCGGCTCCGGCTCCGGCTCCGAGATCTTGGTACGGGAGTGCCCCTGGAGGGGCCGTTTCTTGCCAAGATCTTGCTCGGGCACCGCTCGTCGGGGCACCGCTAGTCGGGGCAGCGCTCATCGGGTGCCCTCCGCCGTCGTCGCGGCGTCCGTGGGTCAGCCGCGCAGGCCGAGGGCGGTCAGCGTCTCACGGGTCGCCTGGCGGACCGGCTCCACGACGGCTCGGCGCACCCAGCGGACGGCCGGTGAGACGGTCGCCCGCCACGCGGCGGCCACCGCCCGGCCCACCGGGCGGACGGCGTGCCGCCACAGCCAGCGCGCCCCGAGCACGAAGGGCCGCAGCGTGAGCGCGTAACACCACCAGAGCAACCGGCCGGCGGCCCACCACGCCCAGCCGAGCGCGCCGAGCAGCACCCGCCCCACCGCCGCCAGCCACCGCCCGATCGCCACGAGCCCCGCCACCAGCCACCGGCCGACCGCCGCGAGCCCCGCCGCCAGCAGGCGTCCGAGCGGCGCGAGGAGCCGGGCCAGCCAGCGCAGCGGCACCCAGATCAGGTGGTACGCCAGCCAGGCCAGCGGTATCCACACCACCGTCCGGGCCAGCCAGGCCAGCCCCCGGGCGAGCCACACCAACGGCACCCAGACCAGCGTGCGCAGCAGCCAGGCCAGGCCAAGGCCGAGCCAGCGCAGCAGCCAGGCCAGCCCACGCCCGAGCCAGCTCAGCGGCACCCACACCAGGATCCGCAGCAGCCAGCCCAGCGGGCGCAGCAGCCAGCGGTCCAGGAACCGGCCGAGCGGCGCGAGCAGCCAGCGGTGCAGCCACCGGCCGACGGCGGCGACCACCTCCCAGGCCAGCCGGAAGGGCACCACCACGACCAGCGCGATTCCCCGGACGACGGCGACCAGCAGCGGGGTGGGTGGGGACCCGGCGTTCCCCGGGTCCGCGCTCGGCGAGTCGATCACCGGCTCACGGTAGTCAGCACCGGCAACGCGCCGCCCTCCCGGCCCTCGGGGACGGACCGGGGTCGCCCGGTCAGGCCGGGCGGGGCGGGCGGTCAGACGGGGCGGGCGGTGAGGGCGAGCTGGGCGGGCGCGGGCAGAGCGGCCAGGCCGGGCGGGCACGCTAGGGCAGGGCGGCCAGGCCGGGCGGGCACGCGAGGGCAGGGCGGTCAGGGCGGTCAGGGCAGGCAAGGGCAGGCAAGCAGGGCAGGGCGGTCAGGCGGGGTCGAGGTCCAGGTCCGCCACGACCGGATAGTGGTCGGAGGCGTACTCGGTCTCGCCGCCCCGCAGCACCCGGCAGTCGCGCACCCGGCCGGCGAGCGCCGCCGTGCCGAGCAGGTAGTCCAGCCGCATGCCGGAGAACTCCGCCCCGCCGCCGTGCCGGGTGGGCGCGGTCAGCCCGCCGTCGGGTGCCCCCGCCGTCGCGTACAGATCGACCAGACCGGCGGCGAGCAGCCGGGCCACCGCGCGGGTCTCCACCGTCCGCCCGTCCCGGCGCAGGTGACGGCGGCGGTACGCGGCCGGGAGCCGGGCGATGCGGTCGGTGTGGTCGGCGACCGGGTCCAGGGTGTTCAGGTCCCCGGCCAGCAGTCCCAGCTCCCCCGGCGCCCGGCGCAGCGCGGCGGCGGCCCAGCCCGCCTCGACGCGCCGCCGCAGCCCCGAGTACGGGTCGAGGTGGACGCTCAGCACCGTCAGCGGGCCGGCGGTGGTCGCCACGGTGACCCGCTGCGCGGCATGGTGGAACGGCCGGCGTACCCGGGTCGCGGCGAGGGCGCGCAGCGGCGGGCGCAGCAGCACCGCCACCGGCTGGCCGAAGCAGGAACGGGCCAGGTGGGGGCGCATCCCCACCCGGCCCGCGAAGTCGGCGAGCACGTCGCCGGAGTCGAAGTGCCGCAGTTCCTGCAACGCCAGCACGTCCGGCCGCTGGTCGGCGACGACCCGGACCAGCAGGTCCCGGCGGTCGGCGCCGCCGGAGTCCCGTCCCCCGGTCCGGATGTTCCAGGTCATCGCCCGCAGCATCGGCGGTCAGTCCGCCCGACCGGCCTTGGCCAGTTCGTCGTCGAGGGTGTGCACGTCCTCGGACTCGATGCTCGGCCGGTTGCCCTCGTGCACGTCCTCGTTGGGGCGGACCACCCAGTAGAGCAGCCCGATCCAGAGGGTGGTGAGGATGATCGCGCCCATGAAGTCGGTGGGGTGGTGCATCCCCCGGTACATCCGGCTGATGGCCACGCCGGCCGGCATCACGACCGCCAGCGCCACGAAGACCCACCGCCACCACCGGTCCGTACGCGGAAAGACGATCACCGCGATCGCCACCCAGACGCAGAGCGTGGCGGCGATGTGGCCGGACGGGAAGGAGGAGGTCGGCATCGGCCCGTCGAGGTTGCCGACGGGCGGGCGCGGCCGGTCGACCGCGGCGGCGGAGGCGAGGAAGAGGCTCAGCTCGCCGAACATGGTCAGTGCCACGAAGAGCACCGGCCGCCAACGCCGCCACACGGCCAGCACGACCGGGCAGAAGACCAGCGAGATGAGCAGGATGGCGTGGGTGTCGCCGACCTTGCTCCACCAGTAGCTGAAGTCGTCCCGGCCGGGGGTGCGGTGCTCGGCGAACCACCTCGGCACGTCCGTGTCCAGGGTGGCGAAGAAGGTGCCGCCGGCGTGGTAGCTGACGAACATGCCGAAGCCGTAGAGCGCGCCGAGGATCAGCACCCAGCCGACGATCAGCTCGAACACGGCGGCCCGGGGGTGCGGCAGCAGGTGCGCCTCGTCGGGGGCGGGCGCCACGTCGTGCGCGGCCTCCGGCTCCAGCCCGTCGGTCAACGCCGGGACCGGCCGGCCGCGCTCCAACCGCCAGAGCCGGAAGGCGTACGCGGTGACGCCGAGCCAGGCGGCGCCGAGCAGCCAGGCCCCCAGCACGTCCGAGACGAAATGCACGCCCAGCGCGATCCGGGTCAGTCCGATGAGGAAGACGACGAGGGCGACCAGGGCGATCGCGGGCTTGCGCCAGCGACGCGACATGGCCGGCAGGAAGACCAGCAGCAGCGCCCCGTACGCGACCATCGAGCCGAGCGCGTGGCCGCTGGGGAAGCTGTCCCCGGCGTACGTGCCGATGGGCACGTCCACCTCGGGGCGCAGCCGGTCGACCAGGGTCTTGAGCGCCGGGTCGAGGACGAGCGCGCCGACGCCGGTGACGATCAGGAACACCGCGAGTCGACCCTGCTTGCGGATCAGCAGCCCGATCACGGCGACCGACACCAGCCAGATGATGACGGCCCGCCCGCCGAGGTCGGTGAGCGCGTTGAGCACGGTCACCAGCGGCCCGTGCGGGGCGACCAGGTCGTTGAGCCAGGCGGCCACGCCGTGGTCGACGTCGTAGAGCGGGGACCACCGGGTCCGGACCAGCACGAGGAGAATCCCGAACCCGACCCCGGCACCGAGCACGATCGCCAGGCCGGCGAGCGTACGCTCGGTGAAGTGACCCAAGGGTCGTCGCAACGCCTCTTTGACCGCGCCCACGGCAGCCTCCCTCTCGCTTCTGGCGTGCCGCATTACCCGATCGGCGTTCCGCGTACACCGAGGCATGTCCGATGCGGAGCTAGAGGGAGCTCATCTCGCCGGTGTCGTTGATCTCCTGGCGCTCGGTCTCGGGCTCCCATAGGTCGGGCTGGGCGGGCTCGCGCACCCCGATGCGCAGCGCCTCCAACTGGGCGGCGAAGGAGAGTCCACCGAAGAGCGCCATGCCGGTCAGGTTGGCCCAGAGCAGCAACGCCATCATCCCGGTCAGCGCCCCGTACGTCTGGCCGAACCCGCCGCTGAACCGCACGTACGCGGCGAGCAGCAGGCTGGCCAGCCACCACAGCGCGGTGGCGATGCCGGCGCCGAAGAAGAGCCAGGACAGGCCGGGCTGCTTGCGGCGGGGGGCGTGCCGGAAGATCACCGCGACGGCAAGGACGGTCAGCCCCAGGCTGAGCGGCCAACGCACCACGTTCCAGAGGCCGTTGGCGAACTCGCCCCAGGCGTAGTGTCGCTGCACCGAGTCGCCCATGGGGCCGCCGCCGACGAGGATCAGGAACCCGGTGAGCGCCGGTACGCCGGCGGTGAGGGCGAGGACGCTGGCGCGGACGTACTTCCACAGCGCGGGCCGGTCCCGCTCCACGCCGTAGATCCGGTTGGCGCCGCGCTCGATCTGGGCCATGGTGGTGGTCAGCGCGACCAGGCCGGTGAGCATGCCGAGGCCGAGCGCCAGCTCCCCGGCGCGTTCGGTGCGGTCCCCCTCGCCGAGCAGCTCGGCCACCATCGGTTCGCTCGCCCCGGGAGTGAGGGCCAGGACCGTGTCGGCGACCACCCGGCCGCCCTCCTCCACGCCGAGTTCGCTGATCAGGCCGGTCAGCGCGATCAGGAACGGCACCACGGCGAGGCAGAGTTGCAGCGCGAAGGCGCGCGAGTGGCTGAACCCGTCGCCGTAGCGGAACCGGATGAACGCGTCGCGCAGCAGGTGCCAGCCGCCCTGCCGGCGCAGTGTGTGCCAGGCGTCGTCGGCGTTGAGTTCCTCGTCCGACATCAGCCGGGTCTCCGGCACGATGCGGGTGCTACTCACGGCGGGCTTCCTCGATCAGCTGCTCACCACGCTCGGCGGCCGCCTTCGCGTCCTCGGCCAGGTCGGGATCCTGCGCCGGCTGCGGCACGCAGAGCCACAGCGCCCGCCGCCGGATCTCGGCCTTCAGCGTGCGACCCGGCTCGATGAGATCGCCGTCGAGCTCCCGGGGCTGGGCCCGGTTGCTGGTGATCTCCACCCGCCTGGCCTTGAAGACCTCCATCCGGGGGACGCGGTCCTGCCGGCGTACGACCGCCCAGCCGAGCGCCAGCCAGTGCCGCAGCGTACGCGGGGTGAGCACCGCGACGTCGAGGTAGCCGTCGTCCGGTTCGGCGTCGGTGAGCAGCCGCACCCCGCCCTGGAGGCGGCCGACGTTGGCGACGAGGACGGAGCGGGCCCGGCGGCGGATGGGCTGCTGGTCGTCGATGCGGATGGAGACCCGCATCGGCCGGTCGCGCAGGTGCCGGGCGGCCCCCACGACGTACGCCGGCCAGCCGATCCGCTTCTTGGTGGTCTCCGAGGTGTCGGCGAGCATCTGGGCGTCGAAGCCCATGCCGGCCATCACCGTGAAGTAGTGGTCCTCGACCGCGCCGACGTCGAGCAGCCGGCGGCCACGCTCGACGGCGACCTCCAGCCCGGCGGCCAGGTCAGCCGAGAGGCCCAGGTTGGCCGCGAGGAGGTTGCCGGTGCCCTGGGGCAGCACGGCGAGCGCCACCTCGGTGCCGACCAGGCCGCTGACGCAGGCCATCACGGTGCCGTCGCCGCCGCAGGCGAAGACGACGTCCACGCCGGCCTCGACCGCCTCCTGCGTCTGGCCGCGGCCCGGGTCCTCGACCGTGGTCTCGAACCACAGCGGCTCGGGCCAGCCGGCCGCGGCGAGGGCGTCGTGGACCGTCTGACGCAGTTCGTCGAGGTCGGCCACCTTCACCGGGTTGACCACCACGGCGGAGCGCAGGCCACCGCCGTCGGGTGCCGCGCGTCGCTTGTCCTGTCGAGGGTCCACGGCGCCAGTGTGCAGCAGATCCGGCACGGCAGCGAGCCGGCGGCGCGGTGATGTTACGCGCAGCGCAGACACGTTTGCCCCCGCCCGGGACCGTCCCCCACCGCCCGCCCCACTCCCACCCCCTCCTCACCCCGCCGATCATGAGACGGCGGTCCTTGAGATCGACTTCTCCGCCAACCTCATGATCGTCGGGCCGGGGCAGGCCCGGGCCCTGGGCGAGGTGAGGTGGGGGTTTGGTCAGGCGGGGGTGCGGAGGGCGGCCTCCACGCGGCGGCGCAGGTCGTCGAGGTCGGCGCCGGCCTCGGTGAGCACCCGGGCGCCCAGCCCATGGCCCTCGCGGAGCACGCCGAGCAGGATGTGCTCCGTGCCGATGTGGCGGTGGCGCAGTCGCAACGCCTCCCGCAACGCCAGCTCCAGCACCTTCTTGGCGCGCGGGGAGAAGGGGCCGCCCGCGTACCGCCGGCGACCCCAGCGGCGGCGCGGTGCCGGCGCGGCCTCGCGCAGCGCGTCCGGGCCGAAGGACTCCTCGATCCGGGCCACGATGGCGGCCAGGTCGATGCCGATCTCGTGCAGGGCCGCGGCGTCGGCGTCGGCGAGGCCGGTGGCTCCCCGCACGGTGTGCCGGCGGACGCGGGCCCGCAGGTCGTCGGCGCGGAGGCCGGCCTCGGCGAGCACCCGGGCGGCGAGGTTGTCGCCGTCGGAGAGCAGGGCGAGCAGCAGGTGCTCGGTCCCGACAGGCCGCTCGCCCTCGGTCCGGGCCTCGTCCCGGGCGTCCCGCACGACCGTGCGGGCCCGGTCGGTGAACCGTTCGAACATCACGCCTCCCAGGAGGATCCGACCGCCGGACGACCGGCGTGCTTCTTGTGGACCGCCTGCCGGCTGACCTCGAGCTCGTCGGCGATCTCCTGCCAGGACCAGCCCTGTCGACGGGCGTTGTCCACCTGGACCACCTCGAGCCGTTCGAGCAACCGGCGCAGCGCGCGGACGGCGCGCAGCCCGACCCGGGGGTCGGTGCTGCCGGCTGCCGCCGCGAGTTCCGTTGCCTGACTCATGTCGTCAACTTACGTTGACATCACCGCAGTGTCAACCCATGTTGACACCTTCGTCCGAGCCACCGGGTACGCAGCGATACCGGGGAGACGACGGAAGACCCCGCCTCTATGGTGGATCGATGACGTCGGTCAAGCAGGTCAAGCAGGTCCAGGTCACCTTCGACTGCGCAGAACCTGAGCGCGTCGCTCGTTTCTGGTGCGAGGCGTTGGGATACGTCGTACCGCCGCCACCGGAGGGGTTCGCCACCTGGGACGACTTCGATCACGCGCTGCCGCCTGAGCGGCAGGGCTCCGCGTTCGCATGCGTCGATCCCACGGGTGTGGGCCCGCGACTGTTCTTCCAGCGCGTACCCGAAGGCAAGGTCGTCAAGAATCGGCTGCACCTCGACGTGCGGGTCGGCACCGGGCTCGTGGGTGAGGAGCGCGTGGCCGCGCTCGAGGCCGAATGCGCACGACTGGTCGCGCTCGGCGCGGTACGCGTGCGGCTGCTGACTGCCGACGGCTACGACGAGTCGTGCCTCGTGATGCAGGACGTCGAGGGCAACGAGTTCTGTCTCGACTGAGTGCCCGCGACCGGGGCGACCCGGACCACCTGCCCCGGCAACCCACAGTACGATCCGCCGGTGCACTCCTCCCCCGGCCGACGCGCCGAGGTCACCGCGTCCGCTGACGTGCGCCGCCTCCCGCTCGGCGAGGTCACGCTGGAGTTCGCCGGCGGCAGCGTGGTCGGCAACCGCTACCCGGCCAACTTCGACGTGCTGCACGTCGACCCCGCCCTGCCCTTCGCCGCCGTCGTCGACGGCATGGGCGCCGGCGAGGGCAGCCGCCGGGCCGGCACGACGGCCATGGGCACCCTCGTCGCGCAGGTCCGGGCCGCCTGGCCCGCGGTCGACGCGCGCCGGTTGCGCGCCGCCGTGGCCCACGTCCAGTCAGCCGTACGCGCCGCCGGCGCACAGTTGGCCGAGCTGACCGGCTGCACCCTGACCGCCCTGCTCGTGGAGCCCGACGGCGGGCAGGGCTGGCTCGTCCAGCTCGGCGACTCCCGCGCCTACCGCCTGCGCGACGGCCTGCTGGAACTCCTCACCGTCGACCACACGGCGGCCTGGCTGGGCGTACTGCACGGCTGGTACCCGGTCGGCTCCCCCGCCGCCGATCGCGCCCGCTACCAGCTCACCCGCTACGCCGGCCATCCGGACGAGCCGGAGGTGGACCTGCTCGCGGTGTCGCTGCGCCCCGGCGACGTCTGGCTGCTCTGCACCGACGGCGTCAGCGACCAGGTCGACTATCACCTGATGCGGGAACTCCTGGCGGCACCGCGACCGGAGGAGGCGGTGCGGGACCTGCTCCACGGCACCCTGGAGGCCGGCGGCGACGACAACGCCACCGCCGTGGTCGTCCGGGTCCACGCCACGGCTCCCCGCTGAGGGGGTCCATCCGCCACGGACGCCGCTGGCCGGCACCCCGGTTGGGGGTGCCGGCCAGCGGGCGATGTGGCTACTGCTGTCAGCTGTTCCAGTGCTCGGCCACCAGGTCGGCGGCCTGCTGCTCCCACTGGGCGTAGTGGTCCGGGTACGCCGACACCTGCACCGTCTGCGCGGCCTTCGTCAGCGGCATGTCCTGCCACCCGTCAACCTGCTTCAGACCCTTCAGGAACGCCATCGTCGAGTACTCCGGATCGGTGATCTGCTCCACCGTGCCCCAACCCGAGGACGGACGCTGCTGGAACAGGCCCTGCGAATCGTGGTCGTTGCGATCACCCAGATGACCCAGGTTCTCCAACTTCGACTCCTGCAACGCGGTCGCGATCGACACCACCGCCGCACGCTCGTCCATCCCGGCCTTCTTCGTCGCCGCGATGATCGCCTTCACGTTCGCCACCTGCTCATCCGACAGGTCGACACGCGACTGCGCACCCTGCACACCATGCGGCACCAGCTTGCCCATGTCCGGCTTGTCGGCCTGCACCGCAACCGCCGTGATCGGCGAGCCCGCCTCGACCTCGACACCGGAGTTGGCGTGGTTCAGCGGACCCGCAGCCAGACCACCGGCGACCGCCAGACCAGCAATACCAAGAACGCTCTTACGCATGATCGTGTTCATCGGAAACGCTCCATTCGGGGGTCGGCACCCACACGCCGAAGGGGGATCGGCTTCACGCGGGTGCAAGCACCGTCCGGCGCCCATACGAACTCACGGGGGATCTCCAGCGAAACCTGGAGAGGATCTCCGACGATCAAGCCGGAGTTGCAAAGTTCAGAGGGAAGATCAGCTCGGCCGTGCCGGCCGGATGTCCGACCCGTGCGGGCCGGTAGAGCGGGGCCGGGGCTGTCGTGCGGGGCGAGGGGTTGCCCTCGCGTTGGCCGAACCATGTGTAACCACCGCCGGCCCGCCATCATTCCGGGGGGCCCGGGCCCGCCGTCTGTCGGGGCGGCGTGACCTCGGCGGCGTGGTCTTGCTCGGTCGTACGCAGGGTGTAACGACCCCGCCCCCGCCACGATTCCGCCCCCACGATGCCCCCGGTCACACCCCCAAACCACACAGCCGGCACCGACACGCCAACCACTGACGACTCACCGGCTCAAGCCGCCCCCGGACAGCCACCACTAAACCGGACACCCGGTCACACCCGGGCCCAGGGTTAGCGACTCCCGGCTCACCTTGCTCAGCCAACTCACCAAGGCTCATCGGGCTCGTCGGGCTCATCCGAGTGAGTCGGGTGAGCCGAGTGAGTCGGGTCCTCCGGTCACTCGGGTCACTCGAGTCACTGCGGTCACCGGATCGCCTCGGACAACGGGTCACCGAGGCACCGGTGGAGATCTTGGTACGAGAGGGCCCCTGGAGGGGCCATTTCCTGCCAAGATCTCCGGCAGGAGCCCGGCGAACGGACGCGAGAGTAGGCACCGACGGGGTGTGGCCCCCCCGGGCCCCGGATCAAGCCTGACCGCCCGGAGCCGGGCACGGCGGGCCACACCCCCACCACGACGCACCGCACCCACCCGACGCACCGCACAACCACCCCGCGCACCGCACCCACCGCACCTCACACCCCCGAGCACCGGCCGACCCCGCAGACACCCAGCCCGAAGCCCCGCCCCACCGTCGCCCGCGATCCCGCCCCACCGTGCTACCGGCGCGACTAGCCTCGACAGGAGGGTCGGGCGCGACGCCTGCGGAGGTGATTCGGATGGCCGCACCCACCGACGCGGCGGTGCTGGTCGGGCTCGGCACGGAGCGCAACCTGCCCGTGGTCAGGCTGGCCGCGCAGGAGGCCGCCGCGCACAACCGCCCGCTGTGCCTGCTGCACGCGTTCAACTGGGCGGCCGCGCTGCAAGCGCCGTCGGTCGCGGGACCACGCGCGGACGCCGAGGAGCTGATGTCCCGGGCCACGGAGATCGCCGCCGAGGTCGAGCCGGGGCTGTCGGTGGACGGCGAGATCGTCGAAGGTGCCCTCGTCGACACCCTGGTCCGCCGGTCGGAGACGGCGTTCCTGCTCGCCGTCGGAGACGGCGGCATGGCGACCAGCGGCGAGTGCGTGTCGGTCGACACGCCCACGGTGCAGGTCGCCGCCCGCGCCGGCTGCCCGGTGCTGGTGGTCCGTCGGGAACCGCCCCCGCAGGGGCCGGTGCTGGTCGGGGTGGACGGCTCCGACAGCTCGCAGGCCGCGTTGGAGTGGGCGTTCGAGTGCGCGGCCCGACGGAAGGCGCGGCTGTCGGCGGTCCGCGTCGTCGAGTCGGAGCAGGGCGCGGAGGATGCCGAGCTGCTCCTCGGGTTGGTGGCGCGGTCGGCGCGCCGGTTCCCGTCGGTGGCCGCGGAGTGCCACACGATCCGCGGCGACCCCGGCCGTGTCCTGGTGGAGCAGTCCCGTTCGGCGCAGGTGGTGCTTGTCGCCGCCCGGGGCGACGAGCCGTGGCGGGGCATGCTCGGCGCGGTGAGTCAGGCGCTGCTCTACCACTCCCCCGCGCCGCTGATCGTCGTGCGCGGGCTGACGGGGATTCCGGGGAACGGGCACGACGCCCAGCGCCCACGGGACCAACGGCCCTGATCCACACCGGTGTCGACCGGCGATGCTGAGGCCGGCCCGGACGAATCCGCGCTCCGAGGATGCAGGATTCCCCTACCCGCGAGAGGCTCATGCAGTATGGACACCGCTCTCGACCTGCACAGCCCCCTGACCGATGACGAGCTGCGCCGGCTGGACGCCTACTGGCGGGCGGCGAACTACCTGACCGTCGGGCAGATCTACCTGCTGGACAATCCGCTGCTGCGCGAGCCGCTGGCCCCCGAGCACGTCAAGCCGCGCCTGCTCGGCCACTGGGGCACCAGTCCCGGCCTGAACCTGCTCTACGCCCACCTCAACCGGGTCATCGTCGCCCGTGACCTGTCCGCCCTGTTCGTCACCGGCCCCGGTCACGGCGGCCCGGCGATCGTCGCCAACACCTGGCTGGAGGGCACCTGGAGCGAGGTGTACCACCACATCGGCCGCGACGAGGCCGGCATGGCCGGGCTGTTCCGCCAGTTCTCGTTCCCCGGCGGCATCCCAAGCCACGTGGCGGCGGAGGTGCCGGGTTCGATCCACGAGGGCGGCGAGCTGGGGTACGCGCTCAGCCACGCCTACGGCGCGGCGTTCGACAACCCGGACCTGCTGGTGGCCTGCGTCATCGGCGACGGGGAGGCGGAGACCGGCCCACTGGCGGGAAGCTGGCTCTCCAACGTCTTCCTCAACCCGGCGCGCGACGGCGCGGTGCTGCCGATCCTGCACCTCAACGGCTACAAGATCGCCAACCCGACGGTGCTGGACCGCATCCCCGAGGACGATCTGCTGGCCATGATGCGCGGCTTCGGCTACGAGCCGTACGTGGTCGCCGGTGACGACCCGGCGACGGTGCACCAGGCGCTCGCCGGCACGCTGGACCGGGCGCTGGACGAGATCGCCGCCATCCAGCGGCGGGCCCGCTCGGGCGGCGCCGTCGAGCGCCCCCGCTGGCCGATGATCGTCCTGCGTACGCCGAAGGGCTGGACGGGGCCGCACGACGTCGACGGCAAGCAGGTCGAGGGCACCTACCGCGCGCACCAGGTGCCGCTGTCCGAGGTACGCAAGAACCCGGAGCACCTGGCGGAGCTGGAGCGCTGGCTGCGCAGCTACCGGCCGGAGGAGCTCTTCGACGCCACCGGCGCCCCGGTCGCCGAGCTGGCCGCGCTGCCGCCCCGGGGCGAACGCCGGATGAGCGCCAACCCGGTCACCAACGGCGGGCTGGTGCTGCGTGACCTGGCGTTGCCGGACTTCCGCGAGTACGCCGTCGACGTGCAGCGGCCCGGCGAGACCGTGGCCGGCGCGACCGGGGCCCTCGGCCCCTGGGTACGCGACGTGATCACCGCCAACCCGCAGACCTTCCGCCTCTTCGGCCCGGACGAGGTGGCCTCGAACCGGCTCGGCGCGGCGTTCGAGGTCACCGGCCGGGCCTGGATGGCCGGCACCGTGCCCGGCGACGAGCACCTCTCCGCCGACGGGCGGGTGATGGAGGTCCTCTCCGAGCATCTCTGCCAGGGCTGGCTGGAGGGCTACCTGCTGACCGGCCGGCACGGCATCTTCACCAGCTACGAGGCGTTCATCCACATCGTCGACTCCATGGTCAACCAGCACGCCAAGTGGCTGAAGGTGACCCGGGGCATCCCGTGGCGCAGTCCGGTCGCCTCGCTGAACTACCTGCTCTCCAGCCACGTGTGGCGCCAGGACCACAACGGCTTCTCGCACCAGGACCCGGGCTTCATCGACCACGTGATGAACAAGAAGGCCGAGGTGGTACGCGTCTACCTGCCGCCGGACGCCAACACCCTGCTCTCCACGATGGACCACTGCCTGCGCAGCCGGCACTACATCAACGTGGTGGTGGCCGGTAAGCAGCCCGCCCCGAACTGGCTGTCGATGGACGAGGCCGTCCAGCACTGCCGGCGCGGCATCGGGATCTGGGACTGGGCCAGCACGGACGCCGGCAGCGAGCCGGACGTGGTGCTCGCCTGCGCCGGGGACGTGCCGACGCTGGAGACGCTGGCCGCCGCGGACCTGCTCCACCGGCACCTGCCGGAGCTGAAGGTACGGGTCGTCAACGTGGTCGACCTGATGCGCCTGCAACCGCCGACGGAGCACCCGCACGGGCTTTCGGACAAGGAGTTCGACACGATCTTCACGCGGGACAGGCAGGTCATCTTCGCGTACCACGGCTATCCGTGGCTCATCCACCGGCTGACCTACCGGCGGACCAACCACGAGAACCTGCACGTACGCGGCTACAAGGAGGAGGGCACCACCACCACGCCGTTCGACATGGTGATGCTCAACGACCTGGACCGCTTCCATTTGGTCATCGACGTCATCGACCGGGTGCCGGGGCTGGCCGACCGGGCCGCCCACCTGCGGCAGGAGATGGTCGACGCGCGCCAGTCCTGCCGGGACTACACCCGCGAACACGGCGAGGACGACCCCCGGGTCGCGGAGTGGCGCTGGGTCCGCGAGACGGACCCGGGACTCCGGGGGGACCAGTGAGCGCGGGAAGTGAGCCTGCGAGCCCCGCAATCGCGAACGAAAGGCCAGCACCAGTGAGCGCGAGGAGTCACGTGGTGAGCCCCGCGGTCGCGAACGAGAGGTGGATCCGATGAGCGGCAACGAGATCCTGGTCGGCTACGACGGCTCCGCCGACGCCGGCGCGGCGCTGGAGTGGGCGCTGGAGGAGGCCGGTCGCAGCGGACGGCCGGTGCGGTTGGCGTACGTCTTCGAGTGGCTCACCGTGGCCGGCTGGATCGGTCCCGGCATCGCGCCCGGCGTCTGGCCGGACGAGACGGCCCGGCGGCAGGTCGAGGAGCTGGTCCGCAAGGCGGCGGCGGACGCGTCCGCCGCGCACCCGGAGCTGACGGTGACCGGTGAGGTGTTCGACGGGCCGCCCGCGCTGGTGCTCCAGGAACGCTCGGCGCAGGCGGACCTGCTGGTGCTGGGCACCCGGGGGCACGGCGGCTTCGGCGGGCTGCTCGTGGGCTCCACCGCCGTCGCGGTCACCGCCCACGCGCACTGCCCCGTGGTGGTGATCCGCGGCGAGGCCGCCGCTGGTGGCCGGAGCGGGCACATCCTGGTCGGCGTGGACGGCTCCGAGTGTTCGCTGCTCGCGCTGGGCTTCGCGTTCGAGCAGGCAGCGGCCCGACGGGTGCCCCTGCGCGTGGTGCGGGCCTGGCACGCGCCCGCCGGTCAGCGCCCGCCGGCGGGTCCCGAGGCGCGGGAGGCCTCGGCGGCCGACCGGGCCGAGCTGGACGAGCCGCTCGCCCGGTGGGGCGCGACGTTCCCCGACGTGGCCGTCACCGTGGAGGTGACGGAGGGCAGCGCCGCGTCCCTGCTGGTCGACGCCAGCCGCGACGCGCGTCTGGTGGTGGTCGGCACCCGCGGCCGGGGCGGCCTGAAGGGGATGCTGCTCGGCTCGGTCAGCCAGCAGCTCATCCAGCACGCGCACTGCCCGGTGGCGGTCGTCCGGGAACGCTGAGGGGTTAGGAAGGGCCCCCTGCTATCGCATTTTGATGTGCAGGGGGCCCTTCCTTGCACGCAGCACCAGCCGCCGGCTACGCACGACGCCCCGACGGGGCGGTCACCGGCTCTCGGCCGGTTCCGCCGGGTTGAGCGAGAAGTAGTCCTCCTCCTCCTGGGCGAGGTGCAGCCGCAGGACGGCCGCCAGGCCGTAGAGGGCGGCGAGCAGGTCGGTGAGCTGATCCCGGCGCAGCGGGCCGTCGCCGGCCTGCGCGAGGTGGGCGCCGATCCGGTCCACCAGCCGCCGGATCTCCACGTGGGCGCGGCTCATCGTCGAGGTCGCCTCGGCGCTGCCCAGCGGGTCGGCCAGCGCCGGATAGAGCTGGCGCTCCTCGGCCGCCTCGTGCGGCAGCACCTGGTCGACCAGCCGGCGGTGCGTCTCGCGCAGCGCCGGCAGGCACTGCGGCGCGTCCGGTGCGGTGGCGACCAGGTCGGCGGTGTCTGTCAGCGCGGCGAGCACGTCGCGGATCCCGCCGTGTTCGGCCGCGTACCGGTCGAGCAGCTCCCGGGTGCCCGGCGACACGTCGCGGCGGCGCAGCCCGCCCCCGAGGGCGCGCAGCGCGTTGAGGATCACCAGCACGTCGATGCCCTCCTGGAGGAACGCCCCGGCGACCGGCGGGAGCCAACCCACGGCGGCGGCCAGCATCGCCAGCACCGCGAGGCCCATCCCCACGCTGGCGCTCTGCACCGCGATCCTGCGGGCGTACCGGGCGATCTCCACCGCGTCGGCGAGCCGGTCCAGCCGGTCGACGGTGAGCACCGCGTCGGCGACGTCGGCCGAGGCGGTCGCCCCGGTGGCGCCCATGGCCACGCCGACGTGCGCCTCGGCGAGGGCGGGGGCGTCGTTCACCCCGTCGCCGACCATTACGGTGACGGCCCGGCCCGCCTCCTCACGTACGCGGGTCGCCTTCTCCGCGGGCGCGCACCGGGCCACCACGTCGTCGACGCCCACCACCCCCGCCACCTGGGCGGCGACGTCGGGCCGGTCCCCGGTGACCATCACGATGCGCCGCAGCCCCGCCTCGCGCAGCCGGCGCACGGTGCGGCGCGCGTCGGGGCGTACCGGGTCCTCCAGCAGGATCGCCCCGAGCGGGTCCCGCTCGCCGCTGACCCAGACCACCGAGCGGCCGGCCAGCTCGGCTCGGGACCGGGCGCTCCCCGCCCAGTCGGGCAGGTCACCGTCGAGCTGGCCGACCCGCACCTGCCGCCCGTCGACCGACCCGCGTACGCCCCGGCCCGGCTCCTCGGTCACCCCCGCCGGCTCGGTCAGCGACAGGCCCCGCTCGCGCGCCTGCGCCACCAGCGCGCGGGCCAGCACGTGCGGGGAGAGCTGCTCGACCGAGGCGGCGAGACGCAGCACGTCGTCGCGGTCGCCGCCGGGGGCGGCCACGACCTCGGCGGCGCGGGGGCGGCCGGCCGTCAGTGTGCCGGTCTTGTCGACCAGCAGGGTGCGGGCCCGGCCGAGCAGCTCCAGCGAGCCGCCGTCGCGCACCAGCACCCCGCGCCGGGCGGTACGCGACAGCCCGGACACGATCGCGATGGGGGTGGCCAGCAGCAGCGGACACGGGGTGGCGACCACCAGCACGGCCACCGCCCGGACGAACTCGCCGGAGAGCAGCCAGCCCAGCCCCGCCAGGACCAGGGTGAACGGCACGAACGCGGCGGCGTACCGGTCGGCGAGGCGCACCATCGGCGCCTTGTGGGCGGTCGCCTCCTCGGCGAGCCGGACGATCCCCGCGTACGTGCTTCCCGCCGCGTCCCTCGTCGCGCGCATGCCGAAGCCGGCGCCGGCGTTGACCACGCCGCTGGCGACCTGCTCGCCGGCCGCGCGCCGCACCAGCCGCGACTCGCCCGTCACCACCGACTCGTCGAGGGTCACCGGCTCGTCGACCTGCCCGTCGACCGGCACCACGTCGCCCGGCCCGACCAGCAGCCGGTCCCCCGCCGCCACCCGGTCCAGCGGCACCTCCTCGACGCTCCCGCCCGGGCCGCGCCGCCGGGCGGTGCGGGGGGCGCGGGCGAGCAGCGCCCGCAGGTCCCGGGTCGCCCTGCCCTGGGCGTACGCCTCCAGCGCCCGCCCGGTGGCCAGCATCACCGCGATCACCGCCCCGGCCAGGTACTCGCGCACCACCAGCGCGCCGACCAGGGCCAGTACGGCGATCACGTCCACCCCGAACTGCCGGCGCCACAGCTGCCGCAGCACCGACCAGGCGGCGGGCACCAGGGCGGCCACGGTGGCGGACGCCCACACCACCTCGGCCGCGCCCCGGCGGCCGGCGAGCCACAGCACCGCCCCGGCCAGCACCAGCATCGTCACCCCGGCCAGGGGCGCCCAGAGCAGCAGGCGCGAGCGGTCCCGCCGTACCGGCTGCTCCGGCACGCACTCGCGCGGTTCCGTTCCCACCTGCGGATCGTCTCAGCGCCCACCGCGCCCGGGAGGGCATCCGCGCGAACCGGCAGGGGCGAGCTGCCCTGCCACGCGGGGACCTGCGTACCGTGCGTCGGCAGGGGGGATGACGCAGGATGGAGCGGCATCCCCGCCCGGGGCACCGTCGGGCTGGGGCACGATGGGAAGAAACGGAAAGGTCGTGACCATGAGCCACGAGACACCGGCGGCGGAGCGTCCGCTGACCACCGCACTCGCGGAGGCCGCCGCCACGGCCGGGCACGCCCCGTCGGTGCACAACAGCCAACCGTGGCGGTGGCGGGTGCTGCCGGACGCGCTGGAGCTGCGGGTGGTCCGCGATCCGAAGCTGACGGCGACCGACCCGGAGGGCCGCCTGCTGGCGTACAGCTGCGGGGCGGCGCTGCACCACGCGCGGGTCGCGCTGACCGCGGAGGGCTGGACCGCCGTGGTGGAGCGGATGCCCGACCCGACCGACCGGGACCTGCTGGCCCGGCTGACCGGAATGGCCCGCGCGGAGGCCGACCCGGAGGCCATGCGCCTGGTGCAGTGCATGCAGGTGCGGCACACCGACCGGCGCCCGGTCAGCGAGGAGCCGGTGCCGACCGCAGCTCTCGGGGAGATCGCCTCGGCGGTCGCCGCCGAGGGCTGCCAGCTCCAGTTCCTCGACCGCGACAACGTCCTGGAGCTGGCCGCGGTCGCCAGCCGCGCCGCCTCGGTGGAGGCGGAGGACTCGCAGCTGCGCGAGGAGTTGGAGTACTGGACCAGCCGGGCCGGCACCGGCACCGGCCTGCCGCCCGAGGTGCTGCCCGCGGAGGCGCCGCAGACCACCGTGCCGGCGCGCGACTTCGGCCGCCCCGGCACCCTGCCGGTCGGTCCCGGGCACGACCGGGCCGCCGTGTACGGGCTGCTCTACGGCGACGAGGACGAGCCGGACAGCTGGCTGCGCGCCGGCGAGGCGCTCTCGGCCGCCTGGCTGACCGCGACCCGGCTCGGGATCTCCGTGGTGCCGCTGAGCGGGGTGGTGGAGGTCGCGGGCACCCGGCAGACGCTGCGCGGGCTGCTGGCCGGGCTCGGCTACCCGTACCTCGTGATCCGGCTGGGGCTCGCGGACCCGGCGCACGCGGGCCCGCCGCACACCCCGCGCATGGAGGCCGCGCAGGTGGTCGACACCTCGGCGGTGCGCTCCCCCGACGCGTAGCGGGGCCGGGACCACGGCCACCGGGCGGCTACCATCGCCCGGTGGCCGCCAGCGAACCGAGTCCCCGCCCCGAACCGCACGTGACCCCCTCACTGGGGCTCAGCCCGCTGTCCCGGGTACGGCTCGACGAGCTGCTCCAGGAGATGCTGGACCGGGTCGGCGAGGTGGTGACCAGCCGGGAGCGGCTGCGTGCCCTGCTCGACGCGGTGGTCGGCATCGGCACCGACCTGGACCTGCGCAGCACCCTGCAACGGATCGTGGAGTCGGCCTGCGAGCTGGTCGGCGCCCGCTACGGCGCGCTCGGCGTGATCGGCCACGACCGCCTGCTGCACGACTTCATCACCTACGGCATCGACGCGGAGCTGCACGCCAGGATCGGTGACCTGCCCCACGGGCGGGGCGTGCTCGGCCTGCTCATCGACGACCCCCGCCCGCTGCGGATGCCCGACATCACCCGGCACCCGAATTCCTACGGGTTCCCGCCGCACCACCCGCCGATGCACAGCTTCCTCGGCGTTCCCGTGCGCATCCGCGACCATGTCTTCGGCAACCTCTACCTGGCCGAGAAGCAGGGCGGCGCGGAGTTCTCCGAGGACGACGAGGAGATCGTCGTCGCGCTCGCCGCCGCCGCCGGCGTGGCGATCGAGAACGCCCGCCTCTACGCGCTGGCCCACCGCCGGGAACGCTGGCTCGCGGCGACCGCCGAGATCACCACCGTGCTGCTGGGCGAGGTGCGCCGCACCGACGCGTTGACGCTGGTGGCGCGGCGCGCCCGCGAGGTCGCCGAGGCGGAGGTCGCCCTCGTGCTGCTCTACGACCCCGACGGCGAGAAGTTCACCGTCGAGGTGGTCGACGGGGCCGACGAGCAGGCCGACGCCCTGGTCGGCACCGCGCTGCCGGCGGCCGAGACGAGTTTCGCCGCCGCCGTCATCGAGGGCCGGCACGACCAGGTGGCGGACCTGGCCCACGCCGCGCCCTGGCCGGCGCTGCTGCGTACCGGCCCGGCGATGGTCGCGCCGCTGGCCACCGCCGACACCCTGCACGGGGTGCTGGTGATCGCGCACCGGGCCGACCGGGCGCCCGTCGCCAACGACGACGACATGGCCCTGCTGGGCAGCTTCGCCGGGCAGGCCGCCCTGGCCCTGGAGCGGGCCCGCGGGCAGGAGGAACGGGAGCTGCTGGTGGTCCTGGAGGACCGCGAGCGCATCGCCCGGGACCTGCACGACGTGGTCATCCAGCGCCTCTTCGCCACCGGCCTGCAGTTGCAGAGCGCCGCCCCGATGACGACGAAGCCGGAGGTCGCCCGGCGGATCAACGCGGCGGTCGACGACCTGGACGCCACGATCAAGGACATCCGCCGCACCATCTTCGAGCTGCGCACCCCGATGAGCGCGGCGCTGCGCACCGAGATCCGGGAGGCGATCGAGGTGGCCGCCGAGTCGCTGGGCCACCGGCCCCGCCTGGAGCTGAGCGGGCCGATCGACAGCGCCGTCCCCGACGCGGTCCGCCCCGACCTCACGGCCGTGCTGCGGGAGGCGCTCTCCAACGCCGTACGGCACGCGCAGGCCGACCGCGTGGCGGTGGCGGTGCGGGTCGAGGCGGGCCGGGTGACCGTGACCGTCACCGACGACGGGGTGGGCTGCGACCCGGCCGCCGCGCGGGGCGGCCTGGTCAACCTGCGCGAGCGCGCCGAGCGCCACGGCGGTGAGTTCGTGGTACGCCGGGCGGTGCCCCGGGGCACCGAGGTGTGCTGGTCGGTGCCGCTGCGCGACTGAGCCGCAGGCGGCGCGGCTGGGCCCGCAGGCGTCAGTGGGACTTGCCGAGGAGGCGGGTGGCGAGGACGGCCGCCTGGGTGCGGCGCTCCAGGCCCAGCTTGGCCAGCACGCTGGAGACGTAGTTCTTCACGGTCTTCTCGGCCAGGAACATCTTCCCGGCGATCTCCCGGTTGGTGAGGCCCTCGGCCACGTACTCCAGGATCCGCCGCTCCTGCTCGGTGAGTGACTTCAGCTCGCGGGGCTGCTCGACGCCGCTGCGGATGCGCTCCAGCACCCGGGTGGTGATCGCCGGGTCGAGCAGCGACTGCCCGGCCGCCACCCGCCGCACCGCGTCGACGAGGTCGGTGCCGCGGATCTGCTTCAGCACGTAGCCGGACGCGCCGGCCATGATCGCCGCGAAGAGCGCCTCGTCGTCCTCGTACGAGGTGAGGATCAGGCCCTTGATCGAGGAGTCCACGGCCCGGACGTCCCGACACACGTCGATGCCGTTGCCGTCGGGCAGCCGCGCGTCGAGGATCGCCACGTCCGGCCGCAGCGCCGGGATGCGCCGGGCCGCCTCCTGGGCGAGGCCGGACTCGCCGACCACCTCGATGTCCCCGCTGCTTTCCAGCAGGTCGGCCAGGCCACGGCGGACGACCTCGTGGTCGTCGAGCAGGAACACGCGGATCATCCCTCGTTTCTACCCGCTTCCCACCGCTTCCCGCACGGGTCGAAGGTCCCGAACCGGCAACGCCCTCGCCACCGGCGGCCCGAACCGTCCCTCCGACCAGCGGCAGGGCGGTCGAGCCGAGGTCACCGGCCCGCGACACGGCCGAAAGTCCCGCACGTGCGACGGGGCCGGTCGGGCCCGGCGGGACGGGACGTCCGGCCCTGCCCGGGCGACGCCCCGGTGACGCACCGTGGAGACGTACCACCCGCCGGCGCACGATCTGCCACGGAAGGAGCACGACCATGGACACCCGCTTCGCCGTCGAGCAGCTACGGGCCGCCGCCACCGACGCCGTACGCGCCCCGTCGCTGCACAACACCCAGCCGTGGCGGTTCCGGCTGCGCGACGGCGGCATCGAGGTGCTGGTCGACCCGGACCGGCGGCTGCCGGCCACCGACCCCACCGGCTGGGGCGTACGGATCGCCTGCGGGGCGGCGCTGTTCAACCTGCGGCTCGCCCTGGCCGTTGCCGGCACCCCGGCGACGGTGCGGCTGCGCCCCTACCCGGCCGAGCCGGACGTGGTGGCGCGGCTGGTGCCGGACGTGCCGCGCCGCCCCACCCCCGCCGAGCAGGCCCTGCACGCCGCCATCCCCCGCCGGTTCAGCAACCGCGCGCCGTTCTGGCCCGACCCGGTACCCGCCGACGCCCGCTGGCGCCTCACCGAGGCGGCCCGCGCCGAGCAGTGCTGGCTGGAACTGGTGGTCGGTGTCAGCGCGGTGAACGCGTTCGGCGAACTCGCCCGCAGCTCCCACCGGGTGCTGGAGCGGAGCCCGCAGTACCGGGCCGAACGCCAGGAGTGGGTACGCTCCACGCCCGCCCCGGACGGCATTCCGGCCGCGTCCGGCGGCCCGCAGGGCGAGCCGCAGGACCTGCTGCCGTCGCGGGGCTTCGGCGGCCTCGACCGGGCGCCCGGGCGGGACTTCGAACCCGAGCCGCTGGTGGCGGTGCTCGGCTCGCCCGGCAACACGGCCGTCGACCAGGTCGTCGCCGGGCAGGCGTTGCAGCGGGTACTGCTGACCGCTACGGACTCGGGGCTGGCGGCGTCGATGCTGTCCCAGCCGATCGAGGTGCCGTCGGCACGCGAGCAGCTGCGGCTGTCGCTGGGGCGCTTCGGCACCCCGCAGATGGTGCTGCGCGTCGGCTACGGTCAGCCGGGCTGGCCGACCCCGCGCCGCGACGTGGACGAGGTGCTCGACCTGCCGGTCACCCGGTCCTGACCGGCAGGTCGAGCCGGGACACTCCGTTCGACCGGCTCAGGCGCCCGTCGCGGAGAGCAGCGCCGCCTCCCGGTCGGGGTCGAGCCCGACGGGGGCGCGCTGCGGGCGGCCCGCCCGGGGCGGGACGGTGCCCACCTCCCGCAGCCACGCCCAGGTGTCGGCGACCGTCCCGGTCACCGGGCGGCAGGTCAGCCCGGCCGCGTACGCGCGCTCGACGCCGCGCTCCTGCACCCAGCGGTACTCGTGCCCGGCCGGAACCCAGATCGGCAGGTCGTTCCACGGCTCCACGCCGGCGGCCAGGATCGGTCCCGGGTCGGTCCAGCGCAGTCGGGCGTCGGCGCCGGTGGCCGCGACGCAGGCGTCGAGCAGCTCCCCCATCGTCGCGTGCCCGGGGCGGCTCACCGCGTTGAACGTCCCGCCCGGGCCCGCCGCGCCCAGGTCCAGCATCCAGCCCGCCAGGTCCCGCACGTCGATGTACTGCACCGGCAGGTCGACCGGGCCCGGCGCCAGCACGTCCCCGCCCCGCGCGATGCGCGTCAGCCACCAGGGCAGCCGGCCGATGTCCTCCCCCGGCCCGAGGATCAGCCCGGCCCGGGCGATCAGCGCCCGCTCGCCGAACGTCTCCCGCACGGCCCGCTCGGCGCCGGCCTTGTTGGCCGGGTAGCCGCCCTCGTCGGCGTCCGGCTCCGAGTCCACCACCGGCGCGTCCTCGCCCACCCCGGTGGCGACGGGCCGCGCGTAGACGGAGCCGCTGGAGACGTAGACGTACCGGCCGACCCGGTCGACCAGCGCGCGGGCGGCGTCGCGCGCCGCGCGGGGCGCGCCGTCCCAGGTGTCGACCACCAGGTCCCACTCGCCGTCCGCGAGCGCCGCCAGGCCGCCGGGCGCGGTCCGGTCACCCCGCAACCGGCGTACGCCCTCCGGCGTCGCGCCGTGCAGCCCCCGGTTGAACACGGTCACCGCCCAACCCCGCCGTACGCCCTCGGCGACCGTCGCGCCGCCCACGAATCCCGTTCCGCCCAGCACCAGCAGCCTCATGCGCTCCACTGTGCCCGCTCGGGGCGTTGCTCCGGTCCCGTGTTCACGGTCAGCGGATCTGCCCACGGCAGAACCCCGGCCGGACGGCACCGGTCGACGTGGACGGCGGATGCCGCTGGCCGGTGCAGGAAGAGGCGTGCCAGCGCGCGCATCCCGCTCGCCCCCCGACAGGGCAGGACCGCCCACGACGCCCCGTCGGGAACCCGACACGTCCTCCCTCGCCGCGCCGTCATTCCGTAGCGTTCCGGGTGCTTTCGGATTGGGTCTGGGGGAGGCGCGGGTGTCCGAGGTCGTCGTTGAGGTCAGTTTCACGCCGCTGCCGGAGGACGACGATTTCGTCCTCGACCAGCTGACTGACGAACTCGTGGAGGACCTGGGCGACATCGGCGAGGTGCGGCGGCTCGAGGCGCCCACCGGTCCTGACAGCAAGGGCGTCGGCGAGATGGTACTGGCCACCGTGGGCGTGGTCGCCGGCACCGATCCGGGCTACGCGCAGGCGCTCGTGGACCTGGTGGTCGGCTTCCTCAACCGCAATCAGGGTCGCCGGGCACACCTGAAGATCGGTGCCGTCGAGCTGACCATCGACCAGGCGACCAAGGCGGAGACCGCCCAGCTGATCGACCTCGTCCGTGATGCGGTCGAGCATTCCCGCTGATGGGTCGGCATGCTCTGGTGCTCGGCACGGCGACCTATGACGCCGCCTCGAAGCTCACCGCGCTGCCCGGCGTCCGGCAGGACGTCGAACAGGTGAGGACCGTGCTGGACAGCGACGGCGACTTCGACAGCGTTGACGCCCACGTCGACCTGCCCGCGGCGCGCATGAAGCAGGTCGTCGAGGAGTTCTACGGCGCTCGGCGCACCGGTGATCTCGCCCTCTTCTACTACTCCGGCCACGGCATCCAGCACGACGACCGGCAATCCCTCTTCTTCGGCACCATCGACACCGAGACGACTCTCCTGCACACCACGGCGTTCGATGTCGAGGGCGTCCTCCGGCACATGCTCAACCACACGAAGGCCAGCCAGAAGGTGGTCCTGCTGGACTGCTGCTTCTCGGGCTCGTTCACCGCCCGGCACCGGTTCAGCGCCGGCGTACGCCAGGAGCCCCGGCGTCTCAAGCGCGAGCGTGGCACGTTCATGCTCCAGTCGAGCAGCCACCTGAAGGCGTCGAAGGCGCAGGGCCCGGACCGGCCCTCGGTCTTCACCGAGGTCCTGCTCACCGGTCTCCGCGGTGCGGCTCGGGCGACCGCGGAGGACGGCTGGATCACCGCGAGCGACCTCTCCCGGTATGCGATGACGGAGATGTCACGTCGCCGGGAGGAGAAGCCGGTCGAGTCGAGCGAAGGTGTCACCGACCCGATCCCGCTGGTCGCGGGGTCGGACGAACGGCCACAGCGGAGCCCGGGTGTACGGAGGGACGAGCCGGAGGACGCGCCCTTCGACACCGACCGGTGGCGTCGTCTGCTCAACTACCACGTCGCCTGCCTGCGACGCTCCGCCGTCCTGCAGTTCTTCGTGAACCTGGCGCACAAGGACTCGTACCTCGCTGCGCCCCCGGGCCGGGAGATCATGCTTTCGGCCACCGAGCCGGTCCCACTCAAGGAGCGCGGCCAGCGGCTGGCCGGGCTGGCCGAGGCTGGTGGCCGCTCCCTCCAGTACGGCTACCCGGTCGTGGCGCTGCAGCAGAAGGGCACCCGGCAGGTACGACTGGCGCCCCTGCTCGTCTCGGACCTGACCGTGGGGGACGACGGGCTGGCGCACCCGGCGCCGCCGCAGCCCAGTCCAGCCCTGATCGACCACTTCCAGCTGGCCGCGGTCGAGGCGGACGAACTGCGGCAGGCAGTGGCCGAACGACTCGTCCCCGGCGAGCACAAGTCCCTCGCCGAGGTGGCCGATCTGGTGGCGAACACGTTCGGTCTGAAGCCGGTGGCCGCCCTCGACCCGGAGAATCTGGTCGGGATGGTCAACCGCGGGCCCGTCAATCGGGTGCAGAACGCCGGGATGCTGTTCGCCGCGGGCAGCACGGAGTCCCCTGAGCGACAGCTGATCGAGGACCTGCAGGACATCGTCAAGAACGCGGGAAAGATCGCATCGACCGCACTCGGTACGTTGTCGAGCGGTGTCGTGACCGGGGCGGATGAGCAGGATGCCGACGTCCTGACGGTGGCGTTGAGTTCGGTCAACGAGACTCAGGAGGACATCATCCGGGCGGCGATGAGCCGGCCCCTGACTGTCGCGCAGGGGCCGCCCGGAACCGGCAAGAGCCAACTGGTGACCGCATTGCTGGCGACCGCCACGGCCGCCGGGCAGAGCGTGCTGATCGGCTCGACCAACAACCGGGCTGTCGATGAGGTCGTCGAGCGGGTCACCGGCATGGTCGGCCCGGGACTGGTGTTGCGTACCGGGAACAAGGAGTACCGGCAGCAGGAGCCGCAGTACCTCGCCGAGGTGATGCGGGCATGGCCGCCGCCGGTGCCGGCGGCCGACGGGCCGGCCAACGAGTTACGACTCGTCGCGCAGGAGATCACGCGGTTACGCGAGGATCTCGACCAGCGTCGCCGGCTTGAACGGGACCTCGCCGACCTCGCATTCGAACGGGACCGTTCACTCGCCGACACCGACGACGCCATCCTGGCCAAGCTGGTCGACGTCACCGACCGGGCACTGACAAGCCGATGGTTCGGGTGGTGGTATCGCAGGCGACTGCGGTCGCGAGGCGTGTTCGACCGGGATGCGATCACCGCCCTCGGCGAACAGGCGGTCATCGAGCAGTGTTGGCGCGAGCGACGCCAACGACTCCGGTCCCGGCCGGGCGCCGCCGAAGAAGTCTGGGAGCGGCTACGGGCTCTGCAGCACGACACCAGACCCGAGCACAGCGACCAACTACTGCGTGCGCAGATCGCCGCCCGGGTGGCCGGCAACACGACCCTGCTCCGCAACCGCGCCGACGAGATGGCCAAGCCGGAAGCAAGGAGCTGGGCCTACATGAGCGAGCTTCTCGCCGTGCTACCGGGCTGGGCCGTCACCGCGATGTCGGCGCGCCGGCTGCTGCCCGGAGCGGGGCTGTTCGACCTGGTGATCATCGATGAGGCCGCCCAGTGCACCGTCGCTGCCGTCCTGCCGATGCTCTACCGGGCGAAACGCGCCCTGATCATCGGCGACCCGCGGCAACTCACACCGGTCGTCGAGCTCTCCGACACCGACGACCGGGGCGAGCAGGCCCGCGCCGGGCTCGGACACGAGTGGCTGACCAGCCGGCGGCTCACCCACCGGAACCACTCGGCGTACGAGGCGTTCGCGACCGCGGCGGGCAGCACCATCCTGCTCGACGAGCACTACCGCTGCCACCCGGAGATCATCGACGCTCCGAACCGGGTCGTCTACCAGAACCGGCTGACGGTTCTCACCGACCCGGCCCGGCTGGCCGCACCGGCCGAGTCCGCCACCCGCTGGGTGGACGTGTCCGGCCGCTTCATCCGAGGCGCCACAGGTTCCGGTCGCAACGCCGACGAGGTTCACGCCGTGGTGGGCGAGGTCCAGCGGCTGCGCAAGGAGTACCCGGGCGTCACGATCGGCGTGGTGACCCCACTGGCCGAGCAGCAGCGGATCCTGGACCGCGCGCTCCAGGACGCCGGCCTCGCCGACGACCTGCGGTGCGCGACCATCCACAAGTTTCAGGGCAGCGAGAAGGACATCATGGTCGTCTCGCCCGTCGGCGCTCACGGCATCAGCGAGCGCACCCGTGGCTGGCTCGTCGAGCAGACGAACCTGTGGAACGTGGCGATCACCCGCGCCAGGTCCCAGCTGATCGTCGTGGGTGACCGTTCGTGGTGGTCCGGGCAACGCGGACTGCTGGCCGATCTCGCCAGCCCGCCCGCGCCGACGGCCACGGGCGCCGGCGTCGACGCGCGACCGGTCGACCAACTGATCGCCGGTCTACGCGACGCCGGGCTGACAGTGCGGTGGGGCACGCCGCTGCCGGGTTATCCGGTCGACCTCACGCTCAGCCTTCGCGACAAGAGCCTGGCGGTGCTGGTCGACGATCCCGAGGGTGACCCGGACGGTAGGCCGCTACGTCGGATCCTGAGCAGGCTCGACATCATCGCCGCGGCCACGGAGGTCAGGCGGGTACCGGCCTGGCGCTGTCTCGCCGAACCGGAACAGGTGGTGAAGGAACTGCGCGACGCAGTCGAGGAAGGCACGCGCAAGGGCGACGCGTGATCACCGTTCCACTTCGCCGCCAGGCGGCGCACCCGGATACGCCGGTACAGATTCCCGCGCCATCGCCGGTCAGCAGGGAAGACAAGCTGGTGGGCGATACTGGGTTTGAACCAGTGACCTCTTCCGTGTCAAGGAAGCGCGCTCCCACTGCGCCAATCGCCCGGGGGTGACCGCCCGATCCGGCAGGCCGGATCACGAGGGGCGGATCGCGAGCGGACGACGGGATTCGAACCCGCGACCCTCACCTTGGCAAGGTGATGCGCTACCAGCTGCGCTACGTCCGCGTGTCGCCGGTGTTCGTCGGCGACGGGGGAAACTCTACCCGACGGCAAGATCGCCTGGCACGCCGCCCCGCCGACGGCCGGACCGGGCGATGATTGCGCTGGTAGACCACGGGGTACTGAGGCCATCGACAGCACACCACATCCCCTGACCAAGGAGGCTGTCGTGGGTATCGGCACCAGCATCTTCCTGATCGCACTCGGCGCGATCCTCACCTTCGCACTCGACGCGAGCCTCGGCGGCATCAATCTCGACGTCGTCGGGTGGATCCTGATGGCCGCCGGCGTCCTCGGCCTCATCATGACCACGCTCATCTGGGGACGTCGCCGCCAGGTGGTCAGCACGACCGAGCCGGTCGAGTACCGGCGGGTCGAGGAGCGCCGGGACGTCGCCCCGCCGATCTGACGCTCATCCGCGCGGCCGCCGGAGCTGAACGGTCGCGCAACGCACCGTCGACTGTGCCGGTCACCCGAAGCGGGGTGGCCGGCACGTCGCGTCCGCAGTCACGAGAGTTCCGCAGAGGCGGGGAACGACGAAGGCCCGTCACCAAATGGTGACGGGCCTTCGTATTGGTGGGCGATACTGGGTTTGAACCAGTGACCTCTTCCGTGTCAAGGAAGCGCGCTCCCACTGCGCCAATCGCCCTCGCTTGTTACCGAGGTGGGGACGGGATTTGAACCCGCGTACACGGCTTTGCAGGCCGTTGCCTCGCCTCTCGGCCACCCCACCGAGGTTGCCCCCGTCATGCGTGGCGGCAGCTCCGAGCGGACGACGGGATTCGAACCCGCGACCCTCACCTTGGCAAGGTGATGCGCTACCAGCTGCGCTACGTCCGCACGTCTCCGGCGTTAACCGGTGACGGGTGAGAACTTTAGCCGAGCCGGCGAGCGGTTGCCAAATCGGGGTGGCTCGCGGCGAGTCGGGTGGGACCCGCCCGCCTCGACCTGCGGCGGAACGGTGACGTCCCGCCCGCCGGCTAGGCTTCCTAGGAGGATGGGCCGGAATCGTCCCGTCGTCCGCAGCCGCAGCGACCGGGATCGGCCCGGGGAACTGTCCGGCTTCCGACTCTGGCGGACAGAACGGACCGTGGTCCGTAACTGCTCGTGTTCGATTGGATGGGCTACGGTAACGGCGTGACGAGACGTGCGGCGGAGATCCGCCTGGATGCCCTGCTGCGCACGGCCTGTGACGTGATCGTGGAACGCGGTCTGGCCAACACCCGCACGGCCGACGTGGCCCAGGCCGCCGGGGTGAGTCAGGCGCTGGTCTTCTACCACTTCGCCACGAAGGACCGGCTGCTCGCGCAGGCGTTCGCGTACGCGGTGGAGCAGGATCTGGCCCGCCTGGACGCGGTGATGCGCTCCAGCGCCCCGCCCCTGACCAAGCTCCGCCGGATCGTCCGGCTCTACACGCCGGCGGGTCGGGCGACCTCCTGGGCCATGTGGATCGACGGCTGGGCGGAGTCGCTGCGTACCCCGGAGTTGGAGAAGCTCTCCCGCCGGCTCGACCTGCGCTGGCGCGAGGACCTGGCCACGGTCATCTCGGACGGGGTCCGCGACGGCACCTTCGAGTGCGCCGACCCGTCCGGGGCGGCGTGGCGGATCAGCGCGGTGATGGACGGGCTGGCGGTGCAGCTCGCGGTGCACGACCGGGTGATCTCCCGCCGGCAGTTCGCCGAGTGGGTGCGCCTGCTCACCGCCCGCGAGCTGGGGCTCGACCCGGCGCAGCTGGACTGAGCCGACACCGCCCCAGCGCGTCCGGGGCCGCCTCGTGCAGCGGGGTGCGGGGTGAGCGCCGTGGTGGACGCGCCGGCGGCCGGGGTCCCGACCGGACCGGCCGGGCGCGACCGGCGCTCCGCCCGCCCGCGAAGCCGGCAAAACGGCTCGGCCCCCCGAGGCAGCCGGAACAATCGTCGGCATGGACCCGCTGGAGACGTACCGCCGCAGCCTGGCCGAGTTCACCGACCGGGTGGCGCAGGTCGGCCCCGACCAGTGGTCGGACCCGACCCCGTGTCCCGACTGGGACGTCCGGACGCTGGTGAACCACGTGGTGGGCGAGGACCGGTGGAGCGTCGCGTTGCTCGCGGGGCGGACGATCGAGCAGGTCGGCGACCGCTACGACGGCGACGTGCTCGGCCCGGACCCGGCCGGCGCGGCCCGGCAGGCGGCGGGGCAGGCCGAGCTTGCCTTCACCCACCCAGGGGCGCTGGAGCGCACCGTCGGGCTCTCCTCCGGCGAGACCCCCGCCCACGAGTACCTGCACCAACTGACCGCGGAGCACCTGATCCACGGCTGGGACCTCGCCGTGGCGATCGGCGCGGACCCCCGGCTGGACGCCGACGCGGTCGCCGCGTGCGCGCAGTGGTTCGCTCAGCGGATCGGCGACTACCAGCGGGGCCGGCTGGTCCGGCCGGAGGTCGACGTGCCGGCGCGGGCGGACGAGCAGGACCGCCTCGTCGCCGCCTTCGGCCGCGACCCCGACTGGGCGCCGTGAGGGACCCGACCGGACGAGGCGGGAGTTGCGCGGCGGGCCAAGACGCGAGTCCGGCCGTCAGGCGGGCGCCGGGCCACGTCGACGGCGCTTCCGCAGCCGGCGCAGGGCCGGCGGGTGGACGTTGGCCAGCGTCAGGTCCCCGCCGTAGTGGGCGAGCACCCGGTGGTCCATCAGCCGCCGCCACACCGGCGGCACCAGCGCGGCCAGCACCATCGTGGCGTAGCCGGCGGGCAGCTGCGGCGAGGACTCGAAGGTGCGCAGCGTCTGGTAGCGGCGCAGCGGGTTGGCGTGGTGGTCGCTGTGCCGCTGGAGCTGGAAGAGGAAGATGTTGGTCACGCTGCGGTCGCTGTTCCAGCTGTGCCGGGGGTCGACCTTCTCGTAGCGCCCGGCGGGGGTGCGCTGCCGCGCCAGCCCGTAGTGCTCCAGGTAGTTGACCACCTCGAGCAGGGAGAACCCGACCACCGCCTGGAGCACCAGGTACGGCAGTACGCCCGGGCCGAGGGCGACGGCCAGCGCCGCGTAGAGCGCGAGGGTCATCGCGAACGCGTTGAGCACGTCGTTGCGCCACGTCCACGGGCTGCGGCCGCGCAGGCGGAGCCGGGCGGCCTCCAGCCGCCACGCCGAGCGCAGGCTGCCTGAGACGGTACGCGGCCAGAACGCCCAGAAGCTCTCCCCCAGCCGGGCGCTGGCCGGGTCCTCCGGTGTGGCGACGCGGGTGTGGTGGCCCCGGTTGTGCTCGACGTGGAAGTGCCCGTACGCGGCCGGCGCCAGGGCCACCCTGGACAGCCAGCGCTCCACCGTCTCCCGCTTGTGGCCCAGCTCGTGGGCGGTGTTGATGGCGATGCCGTCGACCACACCCATCGTGGCGACCAGGCCGGCCGCCCCGGCCACCGTCAGGTCGCCCCGGGCCCAGACCGCGCAGCAGAGCGCCAGGCCGGCGTACTGGGCGGGCAGGTAGAGGTAAGTCAGCCAGCGGTAGTAGCCGTCGGCGGCCAGCCGGGGCACCGCCTCGTCGGGCGGGTTGCGCCGGTCCTCGCCGACCAGCAGGTCGACCACCGGGATCAGGACGAACACGGCGGCGGGGGTGAGCCACCAGGCCCAGGCGTCGCCGGTGGCCCGCCAGGTCGCCCAGCCGACGAACGGCAGCGTCGGGACGAGCAGCGCCAGCGGCCACCAGGGCCGGCGGGTGTCCCGCCAGCCGGCGGCGGTGGCGGGCGCTGTGGGGTCGAGGGCCATGGCCGGCCTCCGCTCTGTCGCGGTCCTCCCTCGACTGTGACAGCCGTCACGTCTGTGTACAAGGGACTGTTTTTGTCGAAACCGGCGCGGGGAGGGGCGGCGCTCCGGCATCCGCGAGGGCTCCCGTGACCCGCCGGGCCGCCTTGAGTAGGCGCGACCCTTGTCCCCACCCAGGCAGGCTGATATCCACAGATGCGCATGCGTAACCGCGCTGCGCGGGCCGGCGGAGGGCCGGCCACCCCGCTCCCACGAGGAGGTCCCGTGGCACGACCGGAGTGGACACCCTGGATGAGTCGGCGTCGACGCCGGCTCATCCCCGTCCTGGCGGCGACCGCGGTGGCGGCCGCGCTGCTGCCCACCGGACCCACCGCAGCCGCCCCCACCGGCGGCGCCTCCGCCGAGCGGCGCTCCGGCCCGTTCGCCGAGGGGCAGCACCAGCACGCCGACGTCGACAACCGCCCCGGCACCGCCGCCCCCGACGCGCGGCAGCGGGGCCTGGCGCGCAGGGCCGACCCGGACGCCCGCTGGAACCGGCTCGGCACCCCGCACGCGCTCGGCCCCGGCAGCGCGCCCCTCGCCACCGGCCTGCCCGCCGAGCCGGAGGCGGCCGCCCGCGCGTACCTGAGCGGGCACCAGGACCTCTTCGGGCTGGACGCCGCGGCGGTCGACGCGATGGACCGGGTGCTGGTCCGCCCGGTCGGCGCCGGCGCGGTCGTCACCCTCCGGCAGCGCTTCGGCGACCTGCCGGCCGGGCACGACGGCCTGGTCACCGTCGCGGTCGCCGGCGGCAAGGTCCTCGCGGTCAGCTCCTCGCTGTCCCGGGACACCGACGCGCCGGCGCCGGCCACCCTCACCGACGAGCAGGCGTACGCCGCCGCGCGCGCCGACGCCGGCCTGACCGCCGAGGCGGTACGCAGCCACAGCGTCCGGGCCGTCGCCGTGCCCACCCCGCTCGACGGGCCCCGGGCCGCGTACGAGGTGACCCTGATCGGCGCCGACACCGACCACCCGGCGGCGTTCACCACCTACGTCGACGGGATCACCGGGCAGGTGCTGGTCCGCGAGGACCTGGTCGACTTCGACTCCGACAACCCGAGCTGGGCGGTCTTCCCGGCCACCCCGCCGCGCGACCTCGGCCCCGGGCAGGACCCCCGGGTGCGCTGGTGCGGCGACCCCGCGCCGGGCTGCCAGGCGGCCTTCCGCGACCCGGCGACCGGCCAGCCCTGGGACGTCGACGCGGCCACCGGCACGCCGACCGGCACCGCCCGCGGCAACTCCGCCAACACCGTGCTCTCCTGGGGCGGCGGCACGCCGGCCGTACCGGCCACGCCCAGCCCGGAGCGCCGCTACGAGTACCCGTTCACCGACCAGTGGCACCAGGCCCGCTGCAACCCGGAGGTGTTCACCTCGGCGCAGCGCAACGACGGCGACGCCGCGATCGCGAACCTGTTCGCCATGCACAACCGGATGCACGACTGGGCCTGGCACCTCGGCTTCACCGAGGCCACCTGGAACCTCCAGGCGGTCAACCTGACCCCGCAGGGCCTGGGCGGCGACGCCGAGCAGGGCCGCGCCCAGCAGGGTGCGCTCAGCGGCAACCGGAACAACGCCAACCAGGGCACGCCGCGCGACGGCCTGCCGCCGACCACCAACATGTACCTGTGGCAGCCGCAGGCCGGCGGACCGTACCCGCCCTGCGTGGACGGCGACTACGACATGACGGTGATCGGGCACGAGTACACCCACGCCATCACCAACCGCATGATCGCCGGCCCGGACAGCGGCATCAGCGGGCACCAGGGCGGCTCGATGGGCGAGTCGTGGAGCGACCTGCTCGCCGCCGAGTACCTGTTCCAGCACGGGCTGCGCGCCCCCGGCGAGACGCCCTACGTCACCGGCGGCTACGTCACCGGCAACCTGGTCAGCGGCATCCGCAACCACGACTTCAGCCGCAGCCCGCTGAACTACTCCGACGTCGGCTACAACACCGGCGGGCCCGCCGTGCACGCCGACGGCGAGATCTGGAGCGCCACCAACTTCCGGGTGCGCGCCGCGATGATGAAGCGCTACGGCGTCGGCACCCCGCAGCGGCAGCTCGACTGCGCGCGCGGCACGGTGGCGGTGGCGCAGTGCCCGGGCAACCGGCGCTGGTCGCAGCTGGTCTTCGACTCGTTCCTGCTCCAGGCCGCCAGCCAGGTGAGCATGCTCGACATGCGGGACAACATGCTCACCGCCGACCTGCTGCGCTTCGGCGGCGCCAACCAGGACCTGCTCTGGGCCGAGTTCGCCCGCTCCGGGATGGGCCGCGACGCCGCCACCAACGGCGCCGCCGACACGGACCCGACGCCGAGCTTCGCCGATCCGGGCGCCGACAACGCCGTGCTCACCCTGCGCCCGAAGGGCGACAGCGCCGACGCGCCGATCCGGGTGTACGTCGGGGCGTACGAGGCGCGGGCGGTGCCCGTGGCCGACACCGACCCGGCCACCGCCCTGCCGGACACCGTCGAGCTGGTGCCCGGCACGTACCAGCTGCTCGCCGTCGCGCCCGGCTTCGGCCACCAGCGGCTGACCGTGGTCGCCAAGGCCGGCAAGGAGGGGTACGTCGACCTGCGGATGAGCCGGAACCTGGCGTCCACGGCGTCCGGCGCGACGGTCACCGGTGACGGGGTCAACCTGGACCGCATCGCCGACGACACCGAGGCCACCAACTGGGCCTCCCTGGACGGGGTCGCCGGGCGGCAGGTGACCGTGGCGCTGCCCGGGGACGGGCCGCAGGTCGTGAAGCGGGTGAACGTCAGCGCCATGCTGCGCCCGGCGATCGCCGGCGACGCCGACGCGGGCGGCCAGAACGCGCTCAGCGCGCTGCGCTCGTTCGCGGTGTCGGCGTGCAACGCGAAGACGACCGACTGCGCGGATCCGGCGAACTGGCGACGGATCCACACCAGCGCGCCCGACGCGTTCCCGGGCGGCGCGTACCGGGCGTACGTGCCGGACATCAACCTGCGCGAGTTCGCGGTGCCGACCACGCTGGCCACGCACCTGCGGTTGGAGGTGCTCGCCAGCCAGTGCACCGGCGGCCCCGCCTACGCCGGTGAGCAGGACGACGACCCGGCGACCACCACCGACTGCGCGACGGCCAGCCCGGCGCGTACGCAGGTGCGCATCGCCGAGTTCCAGGCGTTCTCGACGTGACCGCCCGTCGGGGCCGGTCGGCGCGCCGGCCGGCCCCGACGCACCTCCGGCCGTCGACCCGGGCGGACCGCCGCCGGGCACGCGTCTCCGTGACTCCGCCGGGCCACCGCCGGACAGGCGTATCTGTGGCCCCCGGTCAGCGGCGCGCCGCCCGCCACCGTCCGGACACGGCGGCCCGTTCCCGGCGCCGGTCCGGCCCGACGTCGTCGTCCGCGCCGGCCGCCCGGGTCAGGTGACGCAGCCGCAGCAGCAGGCCGAGGCCGAGCGAGAGCAGCAGCCCACCGAGCAGGAACGCGGCCTGCACGGCCCCGAAACCGCCGGCCCCCGCCACCGGCCGCCCCGCGCCGGCCGCCGGCAGCGCCCCCTCGGTCGCCAAGTCGTCGGTCGCCGGCTTGTCGGTGGTGGGCGCGGCCCCCGGCTCCGCCGCTCCCCCGGTCTCCCCGGCCGGTCCGGTCGTGTCCGCCGGGACGGGGCGGGACTCCGGCTCCTCGGGCGCGGCCGTCCGGGCGGCCGACCCGACCACCGATCGCGTCGCCGTCTGTCGGGACAGCAGCCGCAGGTTCGCGTCGTACGCCTCCGCCGCCAGCGTGATCCGCCCCCGGGTGACGTCCCCGGCGAAGGCCAACCGGTAGCGGGCGGTGACCGTCCGCCCGGGGCAGAGCGTGCCCGGGTCGAGCCGGCGGTCGGTCAGCCGGGCCACGTCCCCGCCGGCGCGGATGTCCAGCGGGAACGAGCCGGTCTCCTCGACCCGGTCCACCCTGACCTGGTCGAGCCGCATCCCGCGCACCCGCAGCACCATCGACCAGCGGACCTTGACGCAGCCGCCGTCGTCGCGGGAGACCACGGCGGAGACGGTCTCCACCCGACCCCCGGCGGTGAACTCGTCCGGCAGGCCGCTCAACTCGGTGGCGAAGGCCGCCTGCGCGGGCGCGGGCAGACCCGCCCCGGTCAGGCAGCCGAGCACCACCCCGGCCCGTAGCGCGTACCGCCACACCGTCGCCACCGTCCCACCTCCCGCCGCTCGCCGCCAACCCGCAACGCTGCCAGCGCCGCCGGCCGGCCGGTAGACGGGCGTGTTCGCACCGATCGCCAAGCGCGGGGGCCGATCTCACCGACGGTGGTGAACCGGTCACCCCTCCCCCGCGACACGCCCGGCTTTCGGGCGACCAGTTCCGGGTGGTCGGAGCCGAGCGCGGGACGGAGACCGGTTTGCGGCGGCCGGTCGGGGCGGCCCTCGACCGGCCGTCGATCGGTAGCGATCCGGGGTGGCGCCGGTCGGCGGGTTCGGGCGGCGGGGGACAATCGCGGGCGTGTCCGACCTCTCCGCCGCCTTCGTCCGCCTGCACGCCAGTCTCTCCCCGGTCGCCTTCGTTCCCGAGGTGCGGCTGCACCAGGCGGACGACGCCATCGGGCTCTGGGAGCTGACGGAGGGCGAGTTCCGCAGCGCGCAGCCGCCGCCGTTCTGGGCCTTCGCCTGGGCCGGCGGGCAGGCGCTGGCCCGGTACGTCACCGACCACCCGGAACTGGTCGCCGGGCGCCGGGTGCTGGACCTCGCCGCGGGCTCCGGCCTGGTCGCCATCGCCGCCGCGCGGGCCGGCGCCGCCGCCGTGCGCGCCGTGGAGATCGACGAGCTGGCCGTCGCCGCCGTCGCGGTCAACGCCGAGGCCAACGGGGTACGCGTCGACGCCGAACTCGGCGACGTCCTCGACGGCGACGCCGGTGGGGCCGAGGTGGTGCTCGCCGGCGACGTGTTCTACAGCCAGGCGATGGCCAACCGGGTGCTGCGCTTCCTGCTCCGGGCCGCCCGATCCGGGGCCCGGGTGCTGGTCGGCGACCCCGGCCGGGCCTTCCTGCCGCACGACCGCTTCGACGAGCTGGCAGTCTACGACGTGCCGGTGCCCGAGACGCTGGAGAGCGTACGGGTGAAGCGCACCACGGTGTGGCAGTTGCGGGCAGGGCTGCCGGGGGCGGGCCGCTAGCGTGTCGGCGTGCTGTTCCGGAGCTGGGCGCAGACCGCCGACGCGCACTGGCCGGACGTGGCCCGGGTACGCGACCACGTGGGGGTCGCGCACCTGGTCGTGACCCGGCACGCCCTGGTCCGTGAGGTGCTCACCGATCCGGCGACGTACCGGCCGGACAACGCGCTGGACGCGGTGACCCCGATCCCGGTGGCCGCGCTGCGGGTGCTGGCCGGGCACCGGTTCCGGCTGCCGCCGACCCTGGCGAACAACGGTGGCGCCAGCCACCCGGCGATCCGGGCGATCGTCGCCGACGCCCTGCACCCGACGCGGGTCGCCGCGCAGCGGCCCTGGCTGACCGACCTGGTGCGGGAGCGCGTCGGCGGGATCGCCGCCACCCTGGACGCCGGCGGGTCGGTGGACCTGCACGCCCGGCTCGCCGCCGACCTGCCGCTGCTGGTGCTGGCCCGGCTGGTCGAGCTGCCGGACGCGCCGGTCGGCGCGGTGAAGGAGTTCGCCCGCGCCGCGCTGGAACTGTTCTGGGCGCCCCTGGACGCCGACCGGCAGCAGGCCCTCGCCGCCGAGGTGGGCCGCTTCCACCGGGTGCTGCGGGAGTTCGCCGCGACCGGGGGCGGGCTGGCCGGGTCGCTGCGGGCCGCCGGGCACCCGCCCGACGTGGTGGTGGGCGCGCTGTTCTTCCTGCTGGTGGCCGGCCAGGAGACCACCTCGCAGTTCCTCACCCTGCTGCTGCACCGGCTGACCGGCGAGCCGGCCGTGCTGGCCGGCCTGCGCGACGGCACCATCCCGGTCGCCGACGTCGTCGAGGAGGGGCTGCGGCTGGAGCCGCCGATCGTGACCTGGCGGCGGGTGGCGACGGTGGACACCACGCTGGGCGGGGCGGCGGTGCCGGCGGGCACCAGCATCGTGCTCTGGCTGGCCCGCGCCGGCCGCGACCCGGCCACCGTCGACGCCCCGGACGAGTTCCGACCCGGGCAGCGCGGCTCCCGCCGGCACCTGGCCTTCGGGGCGGGCGCGCACCGCTGCGTCGGCGACCAGTTGGCCCGGATGGAGGCGGCCGTGGTGGTCGCGGAGACCGCCCCGCTGCTGGACGGGGTCAGCGTGCTCCGCGCGCCGTGGTGCCCGGACAACCTGACCTTCCGGATGCCCGACGCGTTCGTCGTCCGCCAGCGCTGAACGCCTCCCGCCCACGTCGCGTCCCCCAGCGGCCGGCCGGGCGCCGTCCGGGGCGACCGGCACCGTCCCGGGCACCCTCCGGGACGACGGGCTACGGGCACGCCGACTCTCGCCGGACGTGGCCAACGGCCCGCACGGCCGACGGCGACGGGCGACGGGCGACGGACACGCTGTCGAGCTGCCCCATCTGTGAGACCAGCCCGATGTCCCTGGAGCGACCCACGCCGAGGCGTCCCCCCGCGTCGACGCCTCCGTTCGTCGGTAAGGGGAACCGGTGTGAGCCCGCTGCCCCGCCAGCAGGGTCGCCAAGACCGCAGGCGGCCTTGATCCGGACAGCGGAGCGCCTGCCCCGTCGATGCGGGCAGCTCGACAGCGTCGGGCGATCGCCATCGCCGCCCGCAGACCGCCGCCCGCCGCCCGCCGCCCGCGGGGCGCGGGGCGCGGGGCGCGGGGCGACGGGAGATCTGACGAAAGTCAGTGCCGGAGGGTGTCGTTCGGGCGCGGCGACGGCACGGGGCCTGGACCTAGCGTCGGCGCATGATCACATTACGTGGGTTGACCAAGCGGTTCGGGGGCACGACCGCCGTCGACGCCCTGACCGTCGACATCGGACCGGGACGGGTCACCGGCTTCCTCGGCCCGAACGGCGCGGGCAAGTCCACCACCATGCGGATGATCCTGGGGCTGGACCGGCCCACCGCCGGGCAGGCGCTCGTGCGCGGGCGGGCGTACCGGGAGCTGCGGCGCCCGCTGCGCGAGGTCGGCGCGCTGCTCGACGCCCGGGCCGTCCATCCCGCCCGCTCGGGTCGGGCGCACCTGCTCGCGATGGCCCGCAGCAATGGGATACCGGACCGCCGGGTGGACGAGGTGCTCGCCACGGTGGGGCTGGACGCCCGTGCCGCCGCCAAGCCCGGCCGCACCCTCTCCCTCGGCATGGGCCAGCGGCTCGGCATCGCCGGGGCGCTGCTCGGCGACCCGCCGGTGCTGATGTTCGACGAGCCGGTCAACGGCCTCGACCCGGACGGGGTGCGCTGGGTCCGGCAGCTGATGCGGTCCCTGGCCGACGAGGGCCGGACGGTCTTCGTCTCCAGCCACCTGATGACCGAGATGCAGCTCACCGCCGACCGGCTGGTGGTGATCGGCCGGGGTCGCCTGCTCGCCGACGCCCCGATCGACGAGGTCATCGCCGGCAGCGCGGTGGCCGTGCGCGTACGCAGCCCGCAGCCGGCCGGCCTCGCCGCGCTCACCGGGCGCCTCACCGCAACCGGGGCCGCCGTCGAGCCGGCCGGCCCGGACGAGCTGACCGTCACCGGCGCCACCGTCGAGCGGATCGGCGACCTGGCGTACGAGCTGGGGGTGCGGCTGCACGAGCTGAGCGCGCACGGGGCGTCCCTGGAACAGGCCTTCATGGAACTGACCGCCGACAGCGTCGAGTACGCCGGCACCCCGACCGTGAGCGAGGCACGATGAACACGATCTCCGCCGAGTGGACCAAGGTGTGGTCCGTGCGTTCCACCTGGTGGTCGCTGCTGGCCGGCGTGCTGCTGATGGCCGCCACCGCCGGTCAGCTGGCCATCTACGCCGCCAACGCCAACACCAACGACGACCCGGCCGACGACGCCGGGATCGTCACCGTCGGCAGCGTCGTGATCGGCTCGGTCGAGCTGACCCAGTACGCCGTGCTGGCCCTGGGCCTGCTCGTGATCACCAGCGAGTTCACCAGCGGCACGATCCGTACCACCTTGCAGTGCACGCCGTCGCGCGGCCGGGTACTGCTGGCCAAGGCCGTGGTGACCGGGGCGGTGACGTTCGCGCTCGGGCTGCTGCTCGGCGCGGTCGGCGCGCTGGTGGCGCGGCCGGTGCTCGGCCGCTGGGGCGCCGCGCCGGCGGGCGGCACCGTCGGCGACGTCCTGGCGGTGGCGACCTACCTGGCGCTGGTCGGCGTGCTGGCCCTCGGGCTCGGCGCGGCCCTGCGCAGCGCGGTGCTCACCCTGACCGTGCTCGTCGCCACGCTGATGATCGTCCCGCTGTCGTTGCAGGAGCCGGACATCGCCGTGCTCAACCGGATCGCGGACGCCTTCCCGGGGGTCGCCGGCGGGCATTTCCTGGCCGGGGACACCGACCCGTACCCGGCGCCGGTCGGGTTGCTGCTGCTCGCCGGCTGGGCCGGCGCGGCACTGCTGCTGGGCCGCGCCGCGCTGCGCCGCCGCGACGCGTAAGGCCGGACCCGGGGCGGGGCGGTCAGCCGGTCGGCTCGACCAGCCCCGCCTCGTACGCGAGGATCGCCGCCTGCACCCGGTTGCGCACCTCGAGGCGGGTGAAGACGCTCGTCAGGTAGCTCTTCACGGTCCCCTCGACCAGGTGCAGCCGGCGGGCGATCTCGGCGTTGGACAGCCCCGCCCCGACCAGCGCGAGCACCTCCCGCTCCCGCTCGGTCAGCCCCGCCAGCCGGTCCCGGGCCACCGGCCGGCGGGCCAGCCGGTCGCCGCCCAGCTCGATGACCCGACGCGCCACCTGCGGTGACAGGTACGCGCCGCCGTCGGCGACGGCGTGCACCCCGGCGATCAACTCGCGTGGGTCGCCGGCCTTGAGCAGGAATCCGCTCGCCCCGTGCCCGAGCGCCCGGGCGACGTGGTCGTCCTCGCCGAACGTGGTCAGCATGAGCGTCGCCGTCTCCGGCACGAGCCGGCGGATCTCGGCGGCGGCGGAGAGCCCGTCCAGCCTCGGCATCCGGATGTCCAGCAGCGCCACCCGGGGCCGGTGCGCCCGGACGAGTTCCACCGCGGCCCGGCCGTCCCCGGCCTCGGCCACCACCTCGATGCCCGGATCGGTGGCCAGGATGGCCCGGACGCCCGCCCGGATCATCGCCTCGTCGTCGGCGAGGACGACCCGCACCGGGCCGGCCGTGTCGGCGTTCATCCGTCGATCCGCTCCTTGCTGACCAGCCGGCCCTCGACGAAGCAGAGCCGCCACGTCGGCTGGGCCAGGGGGAAGTTGCCGTCGGTGTAGTGCTCGCAGCCGGGGCGCGCCGTCCCGGCGGGCGGGGCCGACTGCCGTCGGGGCAGCCCGGTCAGCTCGGCGCGCTGCGCGCCCACGGGCATCCGCGCGAAGGCCCGGTCGTCGAGGACCGTACCGGCGGTGGCGACCGGGTAGTAGACGAGGGAGAGGACCAGCGCGAGGCCCGCCGGGGCGCCGAGCGCCGTCAGCAGGCTGAGCCGGACCCGCCGGCGGGCGTCGCGCAGCCGCCGCTCGGCCTCGCCCGGCCGTTCCCCCGGCGACCCGCCGTCCGACGCGTCGGCGCCCGCACCCGGGGCGACCGGAAACCCCGGCCCGTCCGCCTCCCCCGCCGACCAGCCACCCGCCGACCGCCGGCCGCTGGCGGGGCCGGAGTCGCCTCCACCCGACGGGAGGGCGTCGGCGACCGCCCGGGCCGCCGCCGGCAGGCGGGCACGGACGGCGAAGCCGCCATCGTTTTGGGGACCGGCCGTCAGGACGCCGCCGGTGAGCCGGACCCGCTCGGCGAGGGCGAGCAGGCCGGAACCGGTGGACGGCGGGCCCGGCAGCGGCCCGGCCGGTGACGGCGCGTTGACGACGGCCACCTCGACCTGGTCGCCGTCGCCGCGCAGGACGACGGTGACCGCCGCGCCGGGGGCGTACCGGGCGGCGTTGGTCAGCGCCTCGCGGACCACCCGGTGCGCGGCGTGCGCGGCCATCGGCGGCAGCTGCGCGAGGGCCTGCGCGCCGTCCAGCCGCACCGCCATGCCCGCCTCCCGGGCCCCGTCGACCAGCTCGGTGACGCTCTCGTCGGCCGGCCGGGTGGTCGCCGCGCCGTCCGGCTCCCGGAGCACCCCGATGATCCCGTGCAGCCGCTCAGTGGCGGCGGCGACGCTGGCCCGCAGCTCCGCGGCGGCGGCCCGGTGTCGGGGAGCCAGGTCGTCGGCCACCTCCAGGGCGGCGGCGCGCAGGGCGATCAGGCTCAGGTCGTGCCCGAGCGAGTCGTGCATCTCCTGGGCGATGCGGGCCCGTTCCCGCAGTCGGACCCGCTCCGCGGTGCCCCGCCGCTCGCGCTCCCGCGCCTCGGCGTGCCGGCGGCCGGCCTCGGTCAGGGCGGCCTGCTGCCGCCGGTACCGCCCGACGAGCCACGGGAACACCCCGGCGAAGAGCAGCACCGAGGCGAGCAGGAACCAGGTGGCCGCGCCGGTGCCGAGCAGCCCCAGGTTGAGCGCCGTGCCGCCGGCCGCGAGCACGGCGAAGGCGACGGCGGCCGTGCGGGCGGTGGCGCTGCGGCGACCGGTCAGATAACTGAACACCGGGATCGCGAAGAGGAAGTTGCCGTCCAGCAACGACCCGAGCACCACGACGACCAGGGCGACCACCGGCCAGCGCCGGCTCACCGCGACCGCCACCGTGAGCAGCAGCAGCGCGCCGGCCAGCCGGGCGGTGGCCGGCCCCGAGTGCGGCGGGGTGACAAGCGCGTACGCGATCGGGGCAGCGGTCGTCGCCCACAGGAGCAGGTCGCCGAGCCGCCGCCGGACGACCTGCCGGGACCGCACCGCGCCGCCCACCCGGACGGACCACCAGTTCCCCACGGCGGTCAGGCTACCCACGCCCGACCTGCGCCGGCACCGACGAAAGTCAGGTGCTCAGCTGATCTCCTCGGCCCACGCGCGCCAGTCGTCGAGCACCCCGTACAGGGCGGGGGTGAGCCAGCCGGACGCGGACCGGCGGAAGACCCCCGGATCCATCGCCCCGGTCCCGGCCGGCAGGGCGCCCATCAGCCTCGGCACCAGGTCGGTCAGGTTGGCCCAGTGCACCAGCTCCGGCGCGGCCGGCCACGCGCCGACCACCACGCCCGCCGGCACCCCCCGACGTTCCAGGGCCTCCAGCGTCAGCGCGGTGTGGTTCAGGGTGCCCAGGCCGGCCCGCGTCACCACCACGGCCGGGCAGCCCAGTGCCACCGCCAGGTCCGCCACCGTCCAGGCCTTCCCCTCCGGCCACAGCCCCATCGGTACGAGCAGGCCGCCCGCGCCCTCGACGAGCACCAGGTCGTGTTTGTCGGCCTCCTCGCGGACCGCGTCGACGGCGGTGTCCAGGTCCAGCGGCGCCAACTGGGCGACCCGGGCCGCCGCCAGCGGGGCGAGCGGGTCGGGGAAGCTGGCCAGGGTCCGGCCGGTCAGCGGGGCGGCCAGCCGGTTGACCGCGTCGACGTCGCCCGGCTCGCCGCCGGCCGTACCCGTCTGGGCGGGCTTGACCACCGCGACCCGCAGGCCGGCCGCCTGCGCGGCGGCCGTGATCGCCGCGGTGACCACCGTCTTGCCGACGTCGGTGTCGGTGCCGGTCACCAGCACCGGCCCGCGCCACGGCCCGGTCATGTCCCCACCCCGACTCACAGCGTCGCCCTTGTTCGCGACTGCGGGGCTCGCAAACCCCGCTCACTCCTCGCGCTCACGGGGCACACTCCACGATGGTCTCCAGGGCCCGCTCGAAGTCCGCCCGGGGGATGCCGGCGCCGATGGTCAGCCGCAGCCGGGACCGGCCGTCCGGCGTGGACGGGGGCCGGAAACAGCCGACGGCGACTCCCCGGTCGCGGCAGTCGGCCGCCCAGGCGCTCGCCGCCTCGGGGCCGGGGGCGGTGACCGAGACGACCGCGCCGTCGGGGGCGGAGACGGCGAGCCCGGCGGCGCCCAGCCGGCGGACGACCAGGGCGGCCCGCTCGGCCAGTTCCGCGCGCAGGTCGTCGCCGGCGCGGGCCAGCCCGACGGCGGCGTGCACGCCCGCGGCCACGGCCGGCGGCAGCGCGGTGTCGAAGATGAAGGTCCGGCCGGTCTCGATCACGTGCCGGACGAACTCCGCCGGCCCGGCGACCACCCCGCCCGCGCCGCCGAGGGCCTTGGAGAGGGTGGCGGTGACGACCACGTCGGGCTGGCCGGCGAGGCCGGCGGCGGCGACACCCCCGGCGCCGGCCGGGCCGGTCACCCCGAGGGCGTGCGCGTCGTCGACCAGCAGCAACGCGCCGTGCTCCCGGGCGACGGCGTGCAGCCGGGCCAGCGGGGCGAGGTCGCCGTCGACGGAGAAGACCGACTCGGTGACGACCACCGCCGGCCGGCCGGGCGCGGCGGCGAGCGCGGCGGCCACCGCCGCGACGTCGGCGTGTGGGGTCACCACGGTCTCCGCGCCCGAGATCCGGCAGCCGTCGATCAGGGAGGCGTGGTTGTGGGCGTCGGAGACGAGCAGCGTACGGGGCCGCACCAGCGCCCGGACCGCCCCGAGGTTGGCCAGGTAGCCGGAGGAGAAGACGAGTGCCCGTTCGGCGCCGAGCCAGTCGGCGAGGGCGTCCTCGAGCGTGTGGTGGGCGTCGGTGGAGCCGCGCACCAGCCGCGACCCGGTGGCCCCCAGCCCGTACGCCGACAGCGCCCGCGCCGCCGCGGCGGTGACCTCGGGGTGGGTGGCCAGGCCGAGGTAGTCGTTGCCGGCCAGGTCGACCACGGCGTCGCCGGCGGCCCGCGGTCGCAGCCGGCGGGTCAGCCCCGCCTTCGCGCGCAGTTCGGCGCGGCGGTCGAGCGCCGCCAGCCAGTCCGCCACCGTCACCCCCACGCCGCCCGGCCGGCCGCCGTCGGCCGCTTCCGCCGGGCGAAATTACCACCCGCCGGCCAGCGCCCGGCGTGTCCACCCCTGCGTCCGGGTGCCGACACGCGGGCCGTTCGTCCCGGCCAGGTGGCCTTGTAGGGTACGAGCCATGCCAGAGATCCTCGACCAGGCCCGAACCCAGGTGCTGGAGAACGGCGTCGGTCTCGACGAGGCCGGCGTCCTCGCCGTGCTGAACCTGCCCGACGAGCAGCTGCCCGCCGCCCTCCAGCTCGCCCACGAGGTGCGGATGCGGTGGTGCGGGCCCGAGGTGGAGGTCGAGGGGATCGTCTCGCTGAAGACCGGCGGGTGCCCGGAGGACTGCCACTTCTGCTCGCAGTCCGGCCTGTTCACCTCCCCGGTCCGGTCGGTCTGGCTGGACATCCCCTCGCTGGTCGAGGCGGCGAAGCAGACCGCCGCGACCGGGGCGACGGAGTTCTGCATCGTGGCGGCCGTGCGCGGCCCGGACGCCCGGCTGATGAAGCAGATGCGCGAGGGCGTCGCCGCGATCAAGGCCGAGGTCGACATCCAGGTGGCCGCGTCGCTGGGCATGCTCAGCAAGGAGCAGGTCGACGAGCTGGTCGACATGGGCGTGCACCGCTACAACCACAACCTGGAGACCTGCCGCTCCTACTTCCCCAACGTGGTCACCACGCACTCCTGGGAGGAGCGCTGGGAGACCCTGCGGATGGTCCGCGAGTCCGGCATGGAGGTCTGCTGCGGCGGCATCCTCGGCCTCGGCGAGACGGTGGAGCAGCGGGCCGAGTTCGCCGCGCAGCTCGCCGAGCTGGACCCGCACGAGGTGCCGCTGAACTTCCTCAACCCGCGCCCCGGCACCCCGCTGGGCGACCGGCCGGTGGTGGAGGGCAAGGACGCGCTGCGCGCCATCGCCGCCTTCCGGCTGGCCATGCCGCGCACCATCCTGCGCTACGCGGGCGGCCGGGAGATCACCCTCGGTGACCTGGGCACCCGCGACGGCCTGCTCGGCGGCATCAACGCGGTGATCGTCGGCAACTACCTGACCACGCTGGGCCGGCCGGCGACGGCCGACCTGGAGCTGCTCGACGACCTGAAGATGCCGGTCAAGGCGCTCTCCGCAACGCTGTGAGCGCCCCGGTGACGACGAGTGACGCGGCGACGGCGGCCAGCGGGGCGTCGGCCGTCTGGTGCGACCGCTGCGGCGAGGCCGTGGCGGCCGGGTCGCACGACGGGTGCGCGGCGGCCCGGGAGCTGGAGCCGCCGCGCTTCTGCGCGCACTGCCGCCGCCGGATGAAGGTGCAGGTGCTGCCGGTCGGCTGGGCGGCGGTCTGCGTCGAGCACGGCGAGATCCGGGGCTGAGGCGGATGCTGCGCGGCCGGACGGTGACCCTGCGGCCGGCGGGCGCCGGGGACGTGCCGGCGCTCGCCGCGATCCGGGCCGCCCCGGAGGTCCGGCGCTGGTGGCGCGGCGGCGACGACCTCGCCGCCGCCGTCCGGGCCGACCTCGCCGACGAGGCCCTGACGGTGTACGCGATCGAGCACGACGGCCGGGTGGTCGGCGCGATCCAGTGGTACGCCGAGGACGACCCCGACTACCGGCACGCCAGCATGGACGTCTTCCTCGACCCGGCGGTACGCGGCGCGGGGCTCGGCGGGGACGCGATCCGCACCCTGGTCCGGCACCTGATCGACGAGCACGGCCACCACCGGTTCACCATCGACCCGGCGGCGGCGAACACGGCGGCCGTCCGGGCGTACGCGAAGGTCGGCTTCCGCCCCGTCGGGGTGCTGCGCCGCTACGAGCGCGGCGAGGACGGGCGCTGGCACGACGGGCTGCTGATGGACCTGCTCGCCGACGAACTGGCCGACTGAACGCCCACCCGTCGGTCAGCCGTCCCGGCCGCCGGTCGACTGTCCCGTCCGTCGGTCATGCCGTCCCGCCCGTCGGTCATGCCGTCCCGTCCGTCGGTCAGCCGTCCCAGACGAGGTCGCCGTCGGGCAGCCGGCGGGCGCCCTCGGCGGGGCGGTGCGGGGTGAGCCGGCCGTCCGGCATCAGGTGGGACACCGGCACGCCGCGCCCCAGCACGGCGACGTCGGCGATCAGCCGCCGGTGGCAGCGCCACCAGACGCTCTCGCTGCACATCACCGCCGTGGTCCGGGCCGCCGCGTCCGCCAGCACCGCCTCCAGCGCCGCCCGGAAGTCGACGGTACGGGTGTACGCCGCGTACGCCCGGAAGGCGGCGACAGTCCACCAGGTGTCCGGCTCGTCCGTGCCAGCCGGGGTGTGCCGCCGGCCGCCGAGGCGCTGCTCCCAGCGGTAGTCCACGCCGGCCGCCGGCAGCCAGCGGGCCAACTCCTCCCGGCGTACGTCGGGGTTGGTTCGGCTCGCCGGGAACCGCCGCACGTCCACGACGAGCGCGACCCCGGCCCCCGTCAGCAGCTCGCCCAGCCGCTCCCGATCGGCCGCCCCGTGCCCCACCGTCAGCAGTGTCACGAGGAGGGAATGCCCCGAATCGCGGGCGGCTACCGCCCGGGATCCCCGCGCGGGGCGGCGGGCGGCGCGGCCGGCGGCGAGGGTGGGACGGGTGTACCCCGACCTTCCGGCCGACGAGGCCGACGCGCTCGACTGGCTGGCGTTCGCGCAGGCCGGCGTCGTCACCACCGCCCAGGCGATCCGTTCGCTGACCGAGGGCACCGTACGCGGACGCGTGCGCTCCGGGCGGTGGCGCGCGATCTGCCGGGGCGTCGTGCTGATGGGCAACGGCCGGCTGACCCGGGACCAGCAACTGTGGGTGGCGGTGCTCGCCACGGGTTCCGGTGCTGTCCTGGCCGGCCCGACGGCTGCCGCCGAGGCGGGCGTACGCGGACTGCGGCGCGAGCCGCTGCACGTGCTCGTGCCGGCGCACCGGCGGGCGGGGCGCACCGTGCTGGGCCGACTGCCGATCGACATGCCGGCGGTCGTCGTGCACCGCGCGTCAGTGCTGCCACCGGCGCATCTCCAGCTCGCCCGACCGCCGCGCACCACCACCGCCCGGGCACTGGTGGACGCGGCCGGCTGGGCCCGTACCGTCGACCAGGCGCAGGCGGCGCTGGCGGCCGGCTGTCAGCAGCGACGGGTCACGCCGGCGGAGTTGTCGGCGGTGTTGGACGCGCTGCCCCGGGCCCGTCGGCGGGCGTTGATCCGGCAGACCGTGGCCGACATCGCGGGCGGCGCGGAGGCGCTCTCGGAGATCGATTTCGTCCGGCTCTGCCGCCGCCACGGCCTGCCCGCGCCTCACCTTCAGCAGCGGCGCGCCGACGCCTCCGGGCGGACGCGGTGGCTCGACGCGTACTGGCGGGAGTGGGGGTTGCACGTCGAGATCGACGGCGCGCACCACATGGACGTCCGGCACTGGGCGGCCGACATGCGTCGCCAGAACGACGTCTGGACCTCGGGGGACCGCATCCTCCGCTTCCCGGCATGGCTGATCCGCGCCCGCCCCGACGAGGTGGCCGACTCCCTCCGCCGCGCCCTGCTCGCGGCTGGCTGGCGCCCCGAGGGGTGAATCTTGGACAGTTGCCGTCCGCGACGAACGGCAACTGTCCAAGATTCCGCCGGGGGCGCGGACGGTGACGTCCGTTGGGGGCGCGGACGGTGACGTCCGCGCCCGCCGGTGGCGCGGACGGCGATGCGTCCGCGCCACCGGGTGCGTCAGGAGACGGTGCAGGGGGTGCCGTTGAGGGTGAACGTGGTGGGCTTCGGGTTCGATCCGGTGTGGGTGCCGTTGAAGCCGAAGCTGGTCGACGCGCCCGGCGCGAGCCGGCCGTTGTAGGAGAGGCTGGTGGCGGTGACCGCGGCGCCGGTCTGGGTCCACGTCGCCGACCAGCCCTGGCCGACCTTCTGGCCGGCGTGGGGGAAGGTGAAGGCGAGCGTCCAGCCGGCGATCGCGGTGGTGCCCGTGTTGGTGAGGGTGACGTTCGCGGTGAAGCCGCTGTCCCAGCCGCTGGTCGTCCAGGTCACGGCGCAGCCGCCGGACGCGGGCGGGTCGGCGGTGGTGACGGCGACCGGCGCGGACGCCGCCGAGGCGTTGCCGGCGGCGTCCACGGCCACCACGTGGAACTGGTACGCGGTCGCGGCGGTCAGCCCGGTCACCGCCAGCGTGGTGCCGGTGGGCGAGCCGACCAGCGTGTCCCCGCCGGCGGCCGACCGGTAGACCCGGTAACCGGTGACGCCGACGTTGTCGGTCGACGCGGCCCAGCTCAGGGTGAGCCTGGTGGCGGTGACCGCCGAGGCGGTCGGGGTGCCGGGGCGGGTCGGCGCGACGGTGTCGGGGGCCGGCGCGGCGGGCGTGGTCACCTCGGCCACGGGCGAGGCGGCCGAGCGGTTGCCGGCGCCGTCGCGGGCCCGCACCGTGAAGCGGTACGTCCGCTCGGGCAGCAGCCGGGTCACGGCCAGGGTGTTGGTGGCCGAGTTGAGCAGGACGAGCGCGTCGCTGCCGACCTGCCCCTGGGTGACCTCGTAGCCGGCCAGCCCGCTGCCGCCGGCGTCGGTGGACGCGGGCCAGGTCAGGGTCAGCCCGGTCGCGGTGACGGCCGAGGCGACGGGGGTGCCGGGGGTGGTCGGCGCGGTGGTGTCGGGGGTGGCCGGGCCGGGCTCCTCGCCCCAGATCCGGGTGGCGCCGGAGTAGAGCGTGACCTTCCGGTTCGGTCCGGCCGCCGCCTGGTACGACGGGTCGTTCGTCGGGTCCCAGGTGCCGCCCTCGGGCACGCCGATCTTGAACTGCACCTCCATCCGGTGCTGCGACTGCCCGGCGGGCGCGATGGTGTGCCCGGTGCAGTCCACCTCGACGTACCAGATGTCGCCGGAGAACTGCCTGGCCGTGGCCGGCGACGGGCAGCCCTGGGTGTAGCCGGGGGTGACCGTGACCGGGCCGGTGCCGTCGGGGCGGAAGTAGTAGCGGAACTTGCCGTCGGTCAGGGCGCGGGCAGGGAAGGCCGACTTGTTGTAGACGATGGCCTTGAGGCCGGTGGCGCGCGGCTCGGCCTGCATCACCGTGGTCTCGACGGTCAGCTCGTCGATGTCCGGCGTCTCGGCGCGGGGGAAGCCGGCGAGCGGGGTGCCGCCGTACTCCTGGGCGAGCCGGGCCAGCGCGGAGCTGAAGCCGGCGTTGTAGTCGGTGGCGACCTCGTTCATCACGTAGTCCGACCGGCTGTCGGTGTACGCGTCGTTGGCCGCCGACGGGCCGCCGACCAGCGCGCCGTAGAGGGTGTGCCGGGTCTCGACGGGCACGGTCTGGCTGTCCCACCAGGAGCCGTGCGCGGTGCGGTGGTGCGGGTTCTTCGGGGAGTTGGCGCCGAACCCGATGACGTAGCTGGAGGCGCGCGGGTTGTCGCCGAGGGCGTAGTTGATCTGCCGGACGGCGAAGTCCTTGTAGCGGGCCTTGCGGGTGGCGTCGGTGGTCTTGTCGCTGTAGACGAGGGCCGCGAAGGACGTGTTCGCCGCGTAGCGCAGGGCGCCCCACGAGTCGAGCACCGCCATCCCGCCGGGCGAGTACGGCACCCGCTGCCCGTTGACGCCGACGGTCCAGTAGTCGAGCCAGCGGTTGGCGTCGTCGACGTACTTCTGCTTGCCGGTCAGGTTGGCCAGCAGCACGTACGCCCCGAACTGCTTGTTGTCCCAGGCGATGGTCCACTTGTAGGAGCGGGTGGTGCTCTGGTTCTCGGTGCCGAGCTTGTCGTACTCGCTCTCGGCCTTGGCGAGGTAGGCGGCCTCGCCGGTGGCCCGGTGCAGCCAGATCGCGGACCAGACCAGCTCGTCCTGCCAGCCGCTCCAGGAGCGGTAGAAGCTGGTCGCGTCGGTGATGCACTCGTGGTAGCTCTTGCGCACCGTGTCGGCGAACGTGTGGAGCTGCCTGGCGTGCCCGAGCAGCTTGTCGGCGTAGGCGGCGTCGGTGGGCCGGAAGACCATCGACGACGCGGCCATCGCCGCCGCCGTCTCCCCCGCCAGGTCCGCGCCGCCGCAGCTCGCGTCGATCTTGTACGCGGGCCGCGCCATCTGCATCACCTCGGCCGGGCCCCACCACTTGTGGTCGTCGTCGCCCTTGCCGACCTGTCCGTAGAGGACGTTGGGCGCCGGGTGCGCCTTGATGAAGTAGTCGTTGACGAAGCGCAGGTTGTTGAGCAGGTGCGGCAGCTGGCCGGAGGCGACGTAGCCGGCGCGGTACTCGACGGCGCCCCAGGCGAGCATGGTGGCGCTGAACGCCATGGGGAAGCCGAACTTGACGTGGTCGCCGGCGTCGTACCAGCCGCCGGTGAGGTCGAGCCCGACGTCGGCGCCGTCGGTGAGCGCGGAGTCGCCGCGCCAGGAGACCCGGTTCCAGTCCGGCAGCGGGCCGGACTGCTGCGCCTCGTAGAAGTAGAGCGACTTCTGCAACGCCTCGGCGTAGTTGAAGGCGGCGGCGGGCGCTGCGGCGGCGGCGGACGCGGTCCGCGCGGCGCCCCCGGCGGCGGCGGGCGTCGCGGCGGAGGCGGGCGTCGCGGCGGTGACGGCGAGGGCGAGGCCGGCGGCGAGGGCGCTGCCGGCGGCCAGCAGGCGGGGCAGCCAGGGCTGCTCGCCCGGCCGGCGCGGACGTCTCGGGTGACGCATGACGGGGCTCCTGTCGGTGGCGTCGCCGGCGGCACCGGGGACGGCGCGCGGGATGGTGGTCGGGGCGTGCCGGCGAGGGTGGTGGGGGTGCGGCCACGGGCCCGGGAGCGCTCCCATGGATGACCGACAATGTAATGCGACGGTCGCCGGTTTGTGAAGACGCCCGCGGGGCGCCCACGGTGCGCCCGCGCAGGGGCGCTGACAGGAAAGCCCTTACCTGCACACCGGACGTACGTCACACCATCGAGAGACATGGATTGAATTACGGCGTACGGGCAGGTCATCACCGGGACGGGTGGGCGAGTAAGCGCGTCGCGGCCGGGCGGGCGACGGGCCGGGCGTTCCGGCATACGAACGTACTGTTGCCCGTCCCTTTCCGGCGCGCGACAGTACGCCCACACCAGCGGTGCCATCGACGTTGCCGCTCCCCCGGCCAACCTGAGGAGATCGCGATGGCTCTACGACTCGCCGACGGCACCGCCTGGTCCGACACCCTCGCCCGCGCGGTGGCCGCCGCGCCCGAGGCGTTCGGCTCCCCGGTCGACGGCGTCACCACCCTGCACAACCTCGTCCGCGGCGACTGGCACGCCGTGGGCACCCCCAGCCCCGTCCGCACGCCGGTCGACAACACCGTGCTGGTCAACCTGTCCCGCCTCGACGCGGAGTCCGCCCGCGCCGCGGTCGCGCACGCCGCCGCCGCGCACCGGGCCTGGGCCGACACCCCGCTCGCCGAGCGCAAGGCCCGGGTCACCGACGCCCTGGACGCGCTCACCGCCCACCGCGACCTGCTCGCCCTGCTGCTGGTCTGGGAGATCGGCAAGCCGTGGCGGCTGGCCTGCGCCGACGTGGACCGGGCGCTCGATGGCGTCCGGTGGTACGTCGACGAGATCGACCGGATGCTCGCCGACGGCCGGGAGCCGCTGCCGGGACCGGTCAGCAACATCGCGTCGTGGAACTACCCGATGAGCGTGCTCGTGCACGCCGAGCTGGTGCAGCTGCTCGCCGGCAACGCGGTCATCGCCAAGACCCCCTCGCAGGGCGGGGCGGTCTGCCTCACCGTCGCGCACGCGCTGATGCGCCGGGCCGGGCTGCCCGCCACCCTGGTCTCCGGCGGCGGCGAGGAGCTGTCCGAGGTGCTCGTCCGGGCGCCGGAGATCGGCGCGGTGGCGTTCGTCGGCGGGCGTTCCAACGGCGGCAAGGTCGCCGCCGCGCTGCTCGACTCCGACAAGCGGCACTTCATCGAGCAGGAGGGCCTCAACGCCTGGGGCATCTGGAACTTCTCCCAGTGGGACCTGCTCGCCGGGCACCTCAAGAAGGGCTTCGAGTACGGCAAGCAGCGCTGCACCGCGTACCCGCGCTTCGTGGTCCAGCGGGACCTCGTCGACGAGTTCCTCGACATGTACCTGCCGGTGGTGCGCTCCGTCCGGTTCGGGCACCCGCTCGCCGTCGGTGACGACTGGACCGCCGGTGACCCGCTGCCCGAGCTGGACTTCGGCCCGCTGATCAGCGCCGCCAAGGCCGACGAGCTGCGCCGCAAGGTCGACGAGGCGGTACGCGGCGGCGCGGTGCCGCTGCACCGGGGCAAGCTGCACGGCGCGCCGTTCCTCGACGGGCAGGACACCTCCGCGTACGTGGCCCCGTCGGTGCTGCTGGCCCCGCCCGGCCGGTCCCGGCTCATGCACGCCGAGCCGTTCGGCCCGGTCGACACCATCGTCGTGGTGGACACCACCGACGAGCTGCTGGCCGCGATGAACGCCTCGAACGGCGCGCTGGTCGCCTCGCTGGCCTGCGACGACGAGGAGCTGGCCGGCAAGCTCGCGGTCGACCTCCAGGCGTTCAAGGTGGGCATCAACAAGCCCCGTTCCCGGGGCGACCGGGACGAGCCGTTCGGCGGCCGGGGCGCGTCCTGGAAGGGCGCCTTCGTCGGCGGCGACCTGCTGGTGCACGCGGTGACCCAGGGCGGCGACGGCCGCCTCTACGGCAACTTCCCCGACTACAACAGCTACCCGACGACCTGAGGTGCAAGGAAGGGCACCTTACTAACGCATAGCGATTGCAAGGTGCCCTTCCTTACACCCAGACGGCGGCGAGATGGACCTCGACGACGAGGTCGCCCGACTGGTCGCGCTCGGCGCCCGCCGGGTCGACTGGCCGCACTACCCCGCCGACCCGCATCCCGCCGAGCCGCCGTACGTGGTGCTCGCCGACCCGGAGAGCAACCGGTTCTGCGTGCAGGGCCGCGGCGCGGGCGACGGCTGACCCCCGCACGTCCCGTCCGGACGGCACGGCTGCCGGCTCACCCGTGCCGTTCCGACGGCCGTGGGGCCTCATCCCGTGCCCACGCGGCGACGGCTCACCCGTGTCGCGCGGACGCGCCCTCGACGAGCGGAACGGTGACGGTCACCAGGCCGCCGTCCCGCTCGGCCGGCGTGGGCCGGCCGAGCCGCCGCACGGTACGCAACATCGGGGCGTTCTCCGCCTGAACGTGCAGCACCAGGGCCGCGTAGCCGGCCTGCTCCGCGTGCCGGACCAGCCGGCGCAGCAGCGCCGTGCCGAGGCCCCGCCGCTGCCAGTCGTCGCGGACCAGCAGCGCCACCTCGGCCTCGTCACCCTCGGCGAGCAGATTCGCCATCGCCACCACCGACTCCGCCTCCCCGGCGTCACCGCCGGCCGTGGCGAGCAGGGTCACGCCCCGGGCCGGCTCCAGCAGCCGACGCAGCCGGGCCGGGGTCGGCGTCCCCGCGCCGCCGAGGTAACGCCGGTGGCGGCTGCCCGGCGAGCACTCCTCGTGCAGCTCGACCACGCCGGGCAGGTCGTCGGCGACGGCCGGCCGTACCGACACCTCGGCGCCGTCGGGCAGCACCAGGGTGACCTGTTCCGCGGCCCGGCGCGCGACGGCGGCCGACAGCTCGACCAGGGCCTGCGCGCGGGCGTACTCGGCCGGGGTGAAGCCCGGCGCGGCCCGGCGCAGCGCGAACGACCCGCCGGCCGGATCCTCCAGCAGCATGGTCGTGTCGGCGATCCCGCAGCCGGCGCCCGCGGGCGACGGTCGCCAGCTGACCGTGTCCGCGCCGAGCAGGGCACGCAGCGCCTCCCCGGTCGCGTCCGGGTCCCGCACCAGCCGGGTGGCCAGGCCGAGGGCCCGGGTCGGCTGGTCGGCGAGCCCGCGCGCCTCGCTGCGCGCCACCCAGCAGTCCCGGCCCCGCCCCCGGTGCACGGCGGCGACGAGGCCGGCCTCGTCGAGCGTGTCCGGCGCGTCGACCAGGAAGTCGTCGACGGCGCCCCGCTCGGTGGTGTGCACCTGCACGGCGAGGATGTTGACCCCCCGCAACGCCAGGCTCGCCGTGAGCACCGACAGGTAGCCCGGCCGGTCGTCCACGGTCGCCCGGATCCGCCACAGCGTCATGATCCGCTCCCTTCCCCCGTACGAGGCTCGCCCGTCGCTGTTGCGGGCCGGTTGCCCCCGGGTGACGGCTGAAGTTCCGTCGCGCGACCTGCGCCACACCGACCGCCGCCCGCCCGACCGGCCGGGCTCAGGGCTTGGCGGCCACCGGCGGCGCCCCGACCAGGTCGAGCCGGTCGCCGAGGATCACCGCGGCGGCCCGGACGAGCTGCGCCAGCCGGTCCACCTCCGTGGCGTGGAACGCCGCCGCGGCCGGCGTCCCGGCGCACTCCCGGGCCACCACCAGCACCAGGCCGGCCCGGCCGAACGGCGCGACCGCGACGTGCGCGCCGCCGGGCGTGCTGATCGCCCGGGCCCGCAGCGGGGTCACCTCCGGCAGCGGCGGCGGTACGGGCGCGCGCCAGCTCGCGTACCCGACGGTCGCCTCCCCGGCGGCGCCGGTCCGGGCGGCCCAGTCCACCGGCACCACCGCGACCACCGCCCAGTCGGCGGCGAGCAGCCCGGGCACGGCGTCGACCAGCGTGGCGACGCCGTCGACCGGGTTGGCCGCGACCTGGGCCAGCAGCTCGGCGTCCTGCCCGGAGGTGGTGGGCGCGCCGATCGCCCGCCACACCCCGTCCACCCGGACGCCGGGGATCGCCGCCAGCCCGGCGAGCAGCCGCTCGACCCGTGCCGCGCCCGGCCAGACCACGGTGAAGTCGTCCACCGCCCGCCCGCCGAGCCGCTCCAGGACGACCACCTGGACGATGTCCGCACCGGACACGCCCATGGTGCGCGCCACCTGACCGAGCGTGCCCGGACGGTCCGGCAGGGTGACCCGAACTCGCAGCAACATGTCTGAACCCCTCCGCTCGGCGGGCCGGCACCGCTGGCCGGCAGGCTGGGCCCCAGCCTGGCCGGTGGCCGTTTCGCCCCTGTTGCCGCGGCATGTCCCGAGGGTCAACTCCCGGCCTTGACAACATGGCGGAGCTGCCATCAACTAATCGGATGACCGAGCCGGCCGTCGACGCGCACGGGCCGGGCAGCAGCCCCGCCGCCGCCTCCCCCCGGGGGCTGGATCTCGACCGGCTCGCCGCCCACCTGGCCCGGCACCGGCCCGAGCTGGCCGGCGGCCCGCTACGGGCCCGGCTGATCGCCGGCGGCAAGTCCAACCTGACCTACCTGCTGCACGCCGGCGGGCGCGAGGTCGTGCTGCGCCGCCCCCCGCTCGGGCACGTGCTGGCCACCGCGCACGACATGGCCCGGGAGTACCGGGTGATCTCCGCGCTGGCGCCGACCGACGTGCCGGTGCCCGCCGCGCTGCTGCTCTGCGAGGACGCCGAGGTGATCGGCGCGCCCTTCTACCTGATGGAACGGGTGCACGGCGAGGTGTTGCGCACCCGCGCCCAGACCGACCCGCTCACGGACGACCAGCGGCGGGGGCTGGCGCTGGCGATGATGGACACCCTCGCCGCGCTGCACGCGGTCGAGCCCGCCTCGGTCGGGCTGGGCGACTTCGGCCGCCCGGAGGGCTACCTCGCGCGGCAGGTCCGCCGGTGGGCCGGCCAGCTCGACCGGTCCCGCAGCCGGCCGCTGCCCGGCATCGAGGAGCTACGGGACCTGCTCGGCGGCACCGTGCCGGAGGGCGCCAACGCCGGCCGGATCGTGCACGGCGACTACCGGCTGGACAACCTGCTCGCCACCGTCGACCCGGTGGCCGTACGGGCCGTGCTCGACTGGGAGATGGCCACCCTCGGCGACCCGCTGGCCGACCTCGGGCTGCTGCTGACCTACTGGGACGTGCTCGGCGGCAGCGAATCGGCCGCCGGCAACCCGGTCGCCGACGGGCTCGGGCCGCGCGCCGGGTTCCCCACCGGGACGGAGCTGATCGAGCGGTACGCCGGGCGCGGCGACGTCGACGTCGGGCCGCTGCACTGGCACGTCGCGCTCGGCTGCTTCAAGCTCGCGGTGATCTGCGAGGGCATCCACTACCGGCACACGCTCGGGCAGACGCTCGGCGAGGGCTTCGACCGGATCGGCGACATGGTGGCACCGCTGGTCGAACACGGGCTGACCGCCGCCAGGGAGCGTTGATGGACTTCGCCTACGACACCCGCACCGAGCAGCTGCGGGCCGAGCTGACCGCGTTCCTGGACGAGCACGTCCACCCGGCCGAGCCGGTGCACGCCGCGCAGGTGGCCGCCGCCGGCGACCCGTGGGCCCGGCCCCCGGTGATGGCCGAGCTGAAGGCCGAGGCGCGCAAGCGCGGCCTGTGGAACCTCTTCCTTCCCGACCCGCGCCACGGCGCCGGCCTGACCAACCTCCAGTACGCCCCGCTGGCCGAGCTGACCGGGCGCAGCCCGCACCTGGCCCCGGAGGCGCTCAACTGCGCCGCGCCCGACACCGGCAACATGGAGCTGCTCGCCGAGTTCGGCTCGCCGGAGCAGCAGGAGCGCTGGCTGCGCCCGCTGCTGGAGGGCGAGATCCGCTCCGCGTTCTGCATGACCGAGCCGGAGGTGGCGTCCTCGGACGCGACGAACATCGCCACCCGGATCACCCGCGACGGCGACCACTACGTCATCGACGGGCGCAAGTGGTGGTCGTCGGGCGCGATGGACCCGCGCTGCGAGATCTTCATCGTGATGGGCAAGACCGACCCGGAGGCCGACCGGCACCGCCAGCAGAGCATGATCCTGGTGCCCCGGGACGCTCCCGGCGTCACGGTGCGGCGGGGCATGACGGTGTTCGGCTACAGCGACGCCTCGCACGGCGGCCACGCCGAGGTCGACTTCACCGACGTCCGCGTACCCGTGGAGAACCTGGTCGGGGCGGAGGGCGCCGGCTTCGCGATCGCCCAGGCCCGGCTCGGTCCCGGCCGGATCCACCACTGCATGCGGCTGATCGGCATGGCGGAGCGGGCCCTGGAGCTGCTCTGCCGGCGGGCGCTCGAGCGGGTCGCGTTCGGCCGGCCGCTCGCCGAGCAGGGCGTGGTACGCGAGTGGATCGCCGAGTCCCGGGTGCGCATCGAGCAGGCCCGGCTGCTGGTGCTCAAGACCGCCTGGCTGATGGACACGGTCGGCAACAAGGGCGCGCACACCGAGATCCAGGCCATCAAGATCGCCACTCCCGCCATGGCCGAGTGGGTGATCGACAAGGCCATCCAGGCGTACGGCGGAGCCGGCGTCAGCCAGGACACCCCGCTCGCCGCCCTCTGGGCCCAGTCGCGGACACTGCGCCTGGCGGACGGCCCCGACGAGGTCCACCGTTCCTCGCTGGCGAAGCGCGAACTGCGCCGCTGGTCGACCTGACCAAGACACCCCACCCCACGCTTCCCGCCCGCTCCCCCGGCCCGGCCCGGCCCGTTGCCCGACCCAGCCCAGCCCGGCCAAGCCCGTTGATCATGAAGTTATTGTCGCGACACGCCGACGTCGAGGGCGACAACTTCATGATCAACCCGGAGGTGGGTGGGGTGGGGTGGGGTGGGTGGGGGGGTCAGGCGTAGGAGCGTTCGATGAGTTGGGTGTCCAGGAGGATGTGGGGGGACGGGAGCTCGTCGCCGCGGATGCGGCTGACCAGCAGGCGGGCCATCTGCCGGCCCATCTCCTCCACCGGCTGGAAGACCGTGGTCAGGGGCGGCTCGGACTGCCGGGCGATCGGGGCGTCGTCGAAGCCGATCACGGCGACGTCCTCCGGCACCCGCCGGCCCGCCTCGCGCAGCGCACGCAGCGCCCCGAACGCCATCAGGTCGGAGGCGACGAAGACGGCGTCGAGGTCGGGGCAGTTTTCCAGCAGCCGACGCATGCCGGCGGCACCGCTGCCCTCGCTGAAGTCGCCGTACGCGATCAGGGCGGGGTCGACCCCGCCCCCGGCGGCCCTGACGGCCTCCTTGTAGCCGGTCAGCCGGCCCAGGCCGGCGCCCATGTCCTGCGGGCCGGCGATGGTGGCGATGCGCCGCCGCCCCCGGCCGGCCAGGTGTTCGACCGCCCGCCGGGCGCCGCCCACGTTGTCCACGTCGACGTAGTACGCGGGCTGCGCGCCGGGTTGCAGCATCCGGGCCGGGCGGCCACCGAGCACGGTGGGCAGGCCGCGCTCCTCCAGCAGGGTGGGCAGCGGGTCGGAGTCGTGCAGCGACAGCAGCAGGACCCCGTCGACGTGCTGGTTCGTCAGGTGGTGCTCGACCCGCTCCCGCTCGATCGGCGACTGCACCATGGCCAGCCAGAGCTGCAACGGGGTCTCCAGCAGCCCCGAGCTGACGCCCCGGACGATGCCGGCGAAGAACGGCTCGGTGAAGACCCGGTCGCCGGATTCCGACACCACCAGGGCGATCGAGTCGGTGCGTTGGGTCACCAGGGCACGGGCGGCCCGGTTCGGCACGTACCCCAGCTCGGCGATGGCCTGCTGCACCGCGGCGCGCGCCTCGGGGCTCACCTGGGGTGAGCCGTTGACCACCCGGGAGACCGTCCCGCGACCGACGCCGGCGCGGGCGGCGACGGCGTCGAGGGTCGGGCGCCCGAGCGACCGGGTGCGCTGCGTTGTCATTGTCTGCTCCTCCGACGGCGGACCGGCCCCGGCGCCACCCCGTGCGGGGTGGCGCCGGGGCCGCCCGTTGATGGCTGGCCCTGGCCTATTGTGCGGCCAGACCGTTGCGTCGGATCACCTCGGCGTACCACCTGGCGCTGGACTTGGGGATGCGGACCTGGGTGTCGTAGTCGACGTGGACCATCCCGAACCGCTTGGTGTAGCCCCAGGCCCACTCGAAATTATCCATCAGCGACCAGGCGAAGTACCCGCGCAGGGGCACCCCGGCCTCGATCGCCTCGTGCGCGGCGCGCAGGTGGGCGTCGAAGTACGCCAGCCGGTCGGCGTCGTCGACCTGCCCGTCGACCACCTCGTCCACGAAGGCCGAGCCGTTCTCGGTGACGTAGAGCGGCAGGTCGGTGTACTCCTCGTGCACCCGGCGCAGCGTCTCCACCAGGCCGGGGGCGTCGATCTCCCAGTTCATGTCGGTCACCGGGACGCCCCGGGTGACGAACCGGACGTCCTCGCTGCCCGGCCAGCACGACGGCGCCCGCCAGTACGGCTCCGGCTCGGCGTCGGGGTCCGGCGCGGCGACGACGTGGCGGCTGTAGTAGTTGACGCCGACCACGTCCAGCGGGGTGGAGATGGTCGCCAGGTCCCCGTCGCGCACGTGCCCGAAGTCGGTGACCTTGGCGAGGTCGGCCATCAGGTCCGCCGGGTAGGACCCGCGCAGCAGCGGGTCCAGGAAGAAGCGGTTGGCCAGCCCGTCGATGCGCCGCGCGGCGTCGACGTCGGCGGGCGCCTCGCTGGCCGGGGTGACCGGGTAGAGGTTGACCGTCACCCCGACCTCGGCGGTCGGCCGGGCCGCGCGCAGCGCCTGCACCGCGAGGCCGTGGCCGAGCATCAGGTGGTGTCCGGCCCGTACGGCGTCCGCGCCGTCCGAGCGGCCCGGCGCGTGCACCCCGGAGCCGTAGCCGAGGAACGCCGAGCACCACGGCTCGTTCAGCGTGGTCCAGTAGCGCACCCGGTCGCCGAGCGCGTCGGCGACCAGCGTGGCGTAGTCGGCGAACCGCGCGGCGGTGTCCCGGGCCGGCCAGCCGCCGACGTCCTCCAGCGGCTGCGGCAGGTCCCAGTGGTAGAGGGTCAGCCACGGCTCGATCCCGTGCCCCAGCAGTTCGTCGACGAGGCGCCGGTAGAAGTCGAGCCCCTCGGCGTTGGCCGGGCCGGTGCCGCCCGGCTGCACCCGCGGCCAGGAGACCGAGAACCGGTACGACTTCAGCCCCAGCTCGGCCATCAGCGCGACGTCGGAGCCCAGCCGGTGGTAGTGGTCGCAGGCCACGTCACCGGTGTGCCCCTCGACGACCCGCCCCGGGGTGTGGCTGAAGGTGTCCCAGATCGACGGGGTCCGGCCACCCTCGGCCGCCGCGCCCTCGATCTGGTACGCGGCGGTGGCCGCGCCCCAGAGGAAGCCGGGCGGGAAGGTCAACGGCGGGCGGTCGCCGACGACGCCGACGGCGGGTGGGCTGGCGGGGTTGCTCACGACTTGACGGCACCTTCCATGATGCCGCCCACGATCTGGCGGCCGAACACGATGAACACGATCACCAACGGTAGAGTGCCGACCGCCGTGGCCGCGAACACCTGCGAGTAGTCGGTGTAGTAGGCGTACGACAGGAAGGCCAGCGAGACCTGGAGCGTCGGGTTCTCGGAGGTGAGCACCGCGTACGGCCACAGGAACGAGTTCCAGGTCTCCATGAACGTCAGCAGGCCGAGCACGGCGGCGGCCGGCCGCAGCGCCGGCAGCACGATGCTCCAGTAGATGCGGAAGGTGCTCGCCCCGTCCACCCGGCCCGCCTCGATCAGCTCGTCGGAGATGGCCTGGGTGGCGTACTGCCGCATCATGAACACGCCGAACGCGCTGACCAGGAACGGCACGGTCACCGCGTAGAGGGTGTCGAACCAGTTGAGGTCCTGGATCATGCCCCAGAGCGGGATGAGGCCGAGCTGCGTCGGGATCATCATGGTGACGATGATCGTCAGCAGCAGGGCGTTGCGGCCCCGGAAGCGCAGCTTGGCGAAGGCGAAGCCGGCCAGCGAGCCGGTGATCACCACGGAGACCGTCACGATGCCGGAGACGATCACCGAGTTGAGCAGGCCGGTGAGGAAGTTCGCCGCGTCGTTGTCGAGCACGCGGCCGAAGTTGTCGCCGAACGATCCGGCCGGCGTGACCGGCGGCGGGACGTCGTTGATCGAGTCCAGGCTGCGGGTGGCGATGACCACCATGTAGTAGAACGGGTAGATGGAGAACAGCGTCGCCAGGACGAGCGCGACGTAGGTCAGCGGGCTGGTGCGCCACAGGCGCCGGGATGCCGAGTTCATCTGGGCGTTCCTCACTTCACCGTGCGGCGGACGAGCAGGAAGTTGATCCCCGAGACGAGGGCGATCATCAGGAACATCGCCCAGGCGACCGCGGCGCCGTAGCCGGCGGTGTTGAGGTTCTCGATGCCCAGCTCGTACATGTACATGGCCAGGGTCTGGAACTCGCGCTGGTCGCCACCGATGATGTTGCCGTTGGCGAAGACGAGCGGCTCGGTGAAGAGCTGGAGCCCGCCGATCGTGGAGAGGATCACCACGAAGACGAAGGTCGGGGTGAGCATCGGCAGGGTGATCCGCCAGAACTGCTTCCACTGGCTGGCGCCGTCGAGCGCCGCCGCCTCGTACAGGTCGCGCGGGATGGCCTGCATGCCCGCGAGCAGGATCAGGGTGTTGTAGCCGGTCCACCGCCAGTTGACCATGGAGGCGATGGCGGTCCAGGAGCTCCAGCGCTCGGCGTCCCAGTCGACCGCGTCGATCCCGACGAAGCTCAGCAGCCAGTTGATCACGCCGAAGTCGCGCTGGAAGAGCATGCCGAAGACGATCGCCACGGCGGCCACCGAGACCACGTTCGGCATGAAGATCGCCATCCGGAACAGCGTGCGCGCGCGCAGGAAGGTGCGGTTGAGCAGGTTCGCCAGGAACAGGGCGAGCAGCAGCTGCGGGATGGTCGACAGCAGGAAGATGCCGAAGGTGTTGAGCGTGGCGTTCCAGAAGTACTCGTCCTTGACCAGGGCGACGTAGTTGTCGAACCCGATGAAGCTGTGCTCGCCGATCAGGTTCCAGTCGTGCAGGGACATCCAGGCGGTCCGCAGCATCGGGTAGAGCCCGAAGATGCCGAAGACCACGAAGAACGGCGCGATGTAGAGGTACGGCGAGTACTTGAGGTCCAGCCGGGTCAGCGAGTGCGACCGGGACCGGCGCCGCGCGGGCGGGCGGGGTGGCGGTGCGGCGGGAGACGGCGGCGCCGTCGTGGCCGAGAGGCTCATGCGGGGTCCTTTCCCGGCGTCGGCACGGGCGCGCGCCGACGCCCAGGCGCTCTTACGCGAAAACGGGACGGCGCCGATGGCGTCCGGGGCGGAACGGGGACGGCGCCGGTGGCGTCCGGGTGTGTGGACCCGGACGCCACCTGGCGACGAGGTGGGTCAGAAGGCGCCCTGCGTCTTGGCGTCCTTCGCGAACTGCTCCCAGGCCTTGTCCTTCGTGGCCTGTCCCTGTTCGTACGAGCGCAGCGCCGGCTCGAACGCGTTCTCCTTCACCGCCTGGTGCTTCGGGCCGAGGTGCAGCGGCTGGATCTTGGCGACGCTCTCACCGAAGATCTTGCCGGTCGGCGCGTTGTTGAAGTACTCGTTGGTGTAGGCGAGGAACTCCTGGTTCTTCAGCGCCTCCAGGTTGGTCGGCAGCGGGCCCTTGAGCTTGAACGCCGCCACCTGGCTCTGCGCGTTGGTCAGGTACTCGGCGAGCTTCGCCGCCTCCTTGGGGTACTTGCTCTGGGTCGGCACGCCGAGCCAGGAGCCACCCCAGTTGCCGGCGCCACCGGGCACCGGGGCGACGTCCCACTTGCCCTTGTTCTGCGGGCCGGAGTTGTCCGCGACGATGCCGAGCATCCACGACGGGCAGAAGGTCGCCGCGAAGGTGCCCTGCTTGAAGCCGGCCGACCACTCCGGCGACCAGGTGGCCGTCTCGGCGGTGATGTTGGCGTCGGCCATCGCGACCGCCGTGTCCCAGGAGGTCTTCACCGCCGCGCTCTTGTCCGCGACGACGTTGTCGTCCTTGTCGTAGAACAGGTCGCCGCCCTGCTGGAACATCACCGCGCTGGCGGCGGTGGTGACCGAGTCGAGCAGGCCCTTGCCGGTGGCGGTGCGGTACTTCTTGCCGGTCTCGATGAAGGCGTTCCAGTCCGGCCAGAGGGCCGCGACCTGGTCCCGCTCGACCGGCAGCTTGGCCGCCTGGAAGAGGTCCCGGCGGTAGCAGACGGCGAGGCTGCCGACGTCGGTCGGCAGGCCGATCAGCCGGCCGTCGGGCGCCTTGCCCAGCTCCCACTTCCAGGGCAGGTAGTCCTTGCTGTGGTCGGAGACCAGCGGAGCGAGGTCGGCCCAGTTGGCCGGGTTGGCCTTGAACTCGTTGAGGATGCCCTCTTCCAGGGCGACCACGTCGGCCGCGCCCTTGCCGGTGGCGAGCGCCCGCACGATCTTCGGCCGGTACTCGTTGAGCTGGGCGGTCTTGCGCAGCTCGACCTTGATGCCGGTGTCCTTCTCGTACTGCTTGATGATCTCGTCGTAACCGAACTCGCCGAACGTGTCGACGACCAGCTTGGCGGGCTTCTCGCCGGCCGCCGGCGCGTCGTCGTCCTTGCCGCAGGCCGCGAGACCGCCGATGGCGGTTATCGCGGCCAGGGCGGCAGCCGCCATGCGGGTGCGCCGCGTGGTGAGGCTCATCGGAGACCCCTCTTTCGGTGGTGAGGCTGACTGGGTGTGGTGGGGGGTGCCGTACGCGCCGTCGGCACCGGTCGGGGCCGGCGGTCGACGTCCGGAGCGGGGCGCGGGTGAGTCGTGCCACGTTCGCGGGAGCGCTCCCATGAGATTGCCGGCGGGTGTCGGAGGTGTCAATAGGCCTATGGGAGCGTTCCCAGATCGTTACCGCGTGTGCGTACGCCCCGACTGCGGCACGTCGCGGGCCGGCCCGCCGGGCGGCGCCACCTGGGCTCCCGTCCTGTTGAAGCGGTTCAGTTCGCCCGGACGCGGGCGACGGACACGCTGAGCGGCCCGTCGCGCACCCTGCGTGCGGCCGGAACGCGCCGCAGCCGAAGCGGTTCAGCGGCGGTGCAGGGGTTCAGCAGAGGCGGCGCAGCAGGGTGCCGGCCCGGCCCGCGTCGAAGGCGGCCGGGTCGAACCGGTCGCCCACCCGGTCCCGCGCCTCCCGGTGCCCGGGGTGAGTCGGATCCACCAGCGCGGCCAGCAGCGCCTGGTAGCCCGCCGGGCCGCCGACGTCCTCGGGCGGGCACGCCCGCTCGCCGTCCAGGCAGGACGGGTACCGCTCGTCCGGATCGGCCGCGCAGGCGTCCTCCACCACCAGGTCGTGCTCCCACCAGTCGCCGAAGTCGTACGTGTAGTGGAAGCGGCTGCCCTTGCCGAGCACCGCGTCGAGGCGGACGTCCAACTCGTCGCGCAGGGCCAGCTCGCCGTCGGGATCGGGCTCGCCGTACTGGCGACCCTCGATCTCGAACGAGTGCAGGTGGCAGTCCCGCCAGCCCATGGCGTGCTGCACCACCCGGTGCAGCCGGTCGAGGGTGTAGCCGCCCGGGACGAGCACCCTGCGCCAGACGGGCGGCCGGACCCCGGCCAGGGAAATCTTCAGCTGGAAGATCTGACGCGGCATGCTGTCCCATCCTTCCTCGGCATAGGCTGCGGGCATGATCTGCCGAGCGTGCCGGGCCAGGCGGCACGACGACTGCCCGGGGCGGAACTGGTGCGACTGCCAGCACCGTACCCCCCGACCCACCCCTCCGGTCACCGGTCCGGCCGGCGAATGAGCGTCGGAATCCCGATTTCGGCGCTCTGGCCGCAGGCGTCGGCGCGACCGTTGGACGACGCCGCGCTCACCGCGCTCTACGGCCGGTCCGACCGCCCCCACCTGCGGATGAACTTCGTGACCAGCGTGGACGGCGGTGTCTCCGTCGACGGCTACTCCGCCGGGCTCTCCGGCGAGGCGGACAAGCGCGTCTTCGGGCTGCTGCGCATGCTCTGCGACGCCCTGCTCGTGGCCGCCGGGACGCTGCGGCACGAGGGCTACCGGGCGGTACGCCTCAACGAGCGACGCCGGGCGTGGCGCCGCGAACACGGCCTGCCCGAGTACCCGACGCTGGTCGTCGTCTCCGGCTCGCTCGACCTCGATCCGGCGCAGGCCGCGTTCGCCGACGCGCCGGTGCGGCCCGTGGTGCTCACCCGGGCCGACGCCGTGGCGCCGCCCGGCCTGACCGGGGTCGCCGACGTGGTGCGCTGCGGCGACGACCGCGTCGACCTCGCGGCGGGCCTGGCCGAGCTACGCCGCCGCGGCCTCGGCCAGGTGCTCTGCGAGGGCGGCCCACAGCTGTTCGGCGCGCTCACCGCCGCCGACCTCGTGGACGAGGTCTGCCTCACCGTCGCCCCGCTGCTGGCCGGGGCGGGCCCGGGGCGGATCACCGCCGGCGACACCAGCGACGTACGCCACCTGCCGCTGCGGCACGTGCTCGCCGCCGCCGACGGGGTGCTCATGCTCCGCTACGCCCGCGACCGACCGTGACCGGGCGGGCACCCTGCGGTTGACGGGCGCCGATGTCGGGGTGGCGTCCGCCGCGTCGCGTGGCAACCTGTCGTACACCTCGGGCAGGATGCAGGGCGTGTGCCCCGACCGCGACGACCAGCCGACCGGAGTTGCCCGATGACTGACGACGGGTTCGACGGCCCGGGCGAGGTGGTCGGCCGGGTGCTGGGCACCGCCGACGCCACCCCCCTGCAGTTCTGGACCGCGGTCTCCCCCGGCAGCTACCTCCAGCTCGACGACGTCGTGGTGACCCGGCGGGAGCTGCCGGACCGCGAGCCGGTGACGATCGCCGGGGTGGTCACCCAGGTGCGCGCCCGGCACGAGGGCGCCCAGTTCGACTCCGACGTCTTCGCCATCGCCGACGGCACGCTGCCCGCGCAGGTGCAGGAGGCCGCCGAGATCACCACGACCCGCGTCGACCCGGAGCTCTACGTGCCGCCGTCGCCCGGTGCCGTGGTGCACCGCGCCGAGGGTGACGCCCGGGCCCGGGCGCTGCACTTCGACCGGATGGAGCGGCGCATCCCGATGGGCATGGGCCGCGACGGGGTGCCGGTCTACCTCAACGCCGACTTCCTCGACGGCAGCCGGGGCGCGCACGTGTCGATCTCCGGCATCTCCGGGGTCGCCACGAAGACGAGCTTCGCCACCTTCCTGCTCTACTCGGTCTTCCGCTCCGGGGTGCTGGGCGGCGACGCCGTCAACGCCAAGGCGCTCATCTTCAACGTCAAGGGCGAGGACCTGCTCTTCCTCGACCATCCCAACACCCGGCTGGACGACCCCACCCGCGCCGCGTACGCGAAGCTCGGCTTGGCCGCCGGCGCGTTCCCGGACGTGCGGGTCTACGCCCCGCCCCGGGTGGGCGACTCCTCCGGCACGCCCGACGTGAGCAGCCGCCTCACCGGCGTGGACAGCTTCTACTGGACGCTGAGCGAGTTCTGCGCCGACCGCCTGCTGCCCTACGTGTTCGCCGACGCCGACGACGAACGCCAGCAGTACACGATGGTGGTGCACTCGGTCACCGCCCACCTGGCCCGGCACGCGCAGCCCGCCGACGGCGGCATCAGCATCGACGGGGTACGGCTCGGCTCGTACGCCGACCTGGTCGACCACGTCGTCGAGCAGCTCAACGACGACGAGACCCGCTCCGACTGGGCCGGCAGCGCCGTCGGGCTGGGCACGGTCAACGCGTTCGCCCGGCGGTTGATCGGCAGCAAGAAGGACCTGTCCCGGCTGATCCGGGGCGACCTGGCCACCCGCCGCCCGCACTCGATCAACACCGCCGAGAGCGCCCAGGTCACCGTGGTGGACCTGCACAACCTCCCGGACCGCGCGCAGCGGTTCGTGGTCGGCGTGACGCTCAAGAGCGAGTTCGAGCGCAAGGAGAAGGCCGGCACCGCCAAGCCGCTGCTCTTCGTGGTCCTCGACGAGCTCAACAAGTACGCCCCCCGCGAGGGCTCCTCCCCCATCAAGGAGGTGCTGCTCGACATCGCCGAGCGGGGTCGCTCGCTCGGCGTGATCCTGGTCGGCGCCCAGCAGACGGCGAGCGAGGTGGAGCGGCGGATCGTCACCAACTCGGCGATCCGGGTGGTGGGCCGGCTCGACCCGGCCGAGGCGTCCCGCCCGGAGTACGGCTTCCTGCCGCCCGCCCAGCGCCAGCGCGCGCTGCTGGCCAAGCCCGGCACGATGTTCGTCAACCAGCCCGACATCCCGGTGCCGCTCTGTCTGGAGTTCCCGTTCCCGGCCTGGGCCACCCGGGTCTCCGAGGCCGGCCGCGCCCCGTCCGAGACGCTCCGGTCGATCACCCAGTCCGTCGACCCGTTCGCCGTCGTCGGCTCCGGTGGCGGCACCAGCGACGACGACATCCCGTTCTAGGGAGTGACCGGTGAGCGCGAGGAGTGAGCTTGCGAGCCCCGCAGTCGCGAACGAAAGGTCGGCACCGTGAAGATCCTGCACACCTCCGACTGGCACGTCGGCAAGGTCCTCAAGGGGCAGTCGCGGGCCGAGGAGCACAAGCGGGTCTTGGCCGGCGTGATCGACGTCGCCCGCGCCGAGTCACCCGACCTCGTCATCGTCGCTGGTGACCTCTACGACACCGCCGCCCCGACGCCCGAGGCCACCCGGCTGGTCACACGGGCCCTGACCGCGCTGCGCCGCACCGGCGCCGACGTGGTGGCCATCGGCGGAAACCACGACAACGGCCAGGCCCTCGACGCGCTGCGGCCCTGGGCCGAGGCCGCCGGGATCACCCTGCGCGGCGGGGTCCGGGACAACCCGGACGAGCACGTCATCGACGGCACCACCGCCGGCGGGGAGCGCTGGCGGCTGGCCGCGCTGCCGTTCCTCTCCCAGCGCTACGCCATCCGCGCGGTGGAGATGTACGAGCTGACCGCCGCCGAGACCACGCAGACGTACGCCGACCACCTGGGCCGGGTGCTGGGCCGGCTGACCGAGAGCTTCACCGAACCGGACCGGGTGCACCTGGTCACCGCCCACCTGACCGTGGTGGGCGCGACCACCGGCGGCGGGGAGCGCGACGCGCACACCGTGCTGGGCTACGCGGTGCCGGCGACCGTGTTCCCGGGGACGGCGCACTACGTGGCGCTGGGCCACCTGCACCGCTCGCAGCGGGTGCAGGGGCCCTGCCCGATCCGCTACAGCGGCAGCCCGCTGGCGGTCGACTTCGGCGAGCAGGAGAACGTGCCGTCGGTGACCGTCGTCGAGGTCACCGCGACCACGGCGGCGCAGGTCCGCGAGGTGCCGGTGACCGCCGCCACCACGCTGCGGACGGTCCGGGGCACCCTGGCCCAGCTCGCCGAGATGGACGTGCCGGACGCCTGGCTGCGGGTGTTCGTCCGGGAGCAGCCGCGCGCGGGCCTGCGCGAGGAGGTGCAGGAGCTGCTCCCGCAGGCCCTGGAGATCCGGATCGACCCGGAGCTGCTGCCCGCCCCGGGCAGCGGCACCCGGGTGGCGCAACGGGCGGGCCGCTCACCCCGGCAGCTCTTCGCCGACTACCTGGACAGCCGGGGGCACACCGACGACGGGGTGCGGGAGCTCTTCGACGAGCTCTTCGAGGAGGTCGACCACTGATGCGGCCGATGCGGCTGGACATGGCGGGCTTCACCGTCTTCCGCGACGAGACCACGATCGACTTCACCGACGCCGACTTCTTCGCGCTGGTGGGGCCGACCGGCTCCGGCAAGTCGACGGTGCTGGACGCCATCTGCTTTGCCCTCTACGGCACGGTGCCCCGCTGGGGTGGGGCGCGCGGGCTGGGCAACGCCCTGGCGCCGTCGGCCACCGAGGCGCGGGTGCGGCTGGTCTTCGAGTCCGCCGGTTCCCGCTACGTGGCGACCCGGGTGGTCCGCCGGGACGGCCGGGGCAACGTCAAGACGGCCAACGCCGGGTTGCAGCTGATGCCGGCCGGTTTCGACGTGACCAAGCTCGACACCGGGCTGAGCCCCGACGACCTCGGCGAGGTGGTGGCCGGCACCCCCGCCGAGATGGAGCAGGCGGTGCTGGAGGCGGTCGGGCTGCCGTACGAGCAGTTCACCAGTTGCGTGGTGCTGCCGCAGGGGCAGTTCGCGGACTTCCTGCACGCCAAGCCGGCCACCCGGCAGCAGATCCTGGTCAACCTGCTCGGCCTCGGGGTCTACGAGGACGTGCAGAAGCGGGCGACCGCGCGGGCCGCGCAGGCCGAGGCGAAGCTGGAGGCGGTCGACCAGGCGCTCGCCGGGCTCACCGGCGTCGACGACGCCGCGCTGGAGGCGGCGACCGGGCAGGTCGACCGGATGCGGGAGCTGGCCGGAGCGGTGGCAGGCGCCGTACCGGAGCTGGAGGCCGCCCGGGCGACGGCGCGGGAGGCGGGCGCGGCCCTGGCGGCCCTCGACGCCGACCTGGCGGTGCTGGCCGCCGTGCACCCGCCGGACGGGGTGGCGGAGGTGACCCGGGCGGTCGCGGCGGCGCGGGCCGGCGCGGACGAGGCGGCGACGGCCGTGTCGCTGGCCGAGGAGCGGGAGGAGAAGCTGCGCGGCGAGCTGGCCGCCGCCGGTGACGAGAGCGCGCTGCGGCTGCTGCTGCGGGCGTACACCGATCGGGAGAAGCTGGCCGGCGAGGCGGAGGCGGTCCGCGCGGCGGTGACCGGGGCGCAGGCCGAGCACGGCGCGGCCGTGGCGGCGCTGGCCGAGGCGCGGGCGGCGGCCGAGCGGGCCGAGGCGGAGCTGGAGGCGGCCTTCCGCGCCCACGAGGAGGCGAAGGCGACCGACCAGGCGGTGGCGCTGCGCGCGCACCTGCGCGCCGGGGCCGCCTGCCCGGTCTGCGAGCAGACCGTCGCGTCGGTGCCGGCGGTGCCGGCCGACTCGGCGGTGGCCGCCGCGACGGCGGCGGGACGGGCGGCGCGGGCCGCCAGCAAGGCCGCCCAGTCCGTGGTGCAGGAGCGCGACGGCGCGGCCCGGGAGCTGGAGCGGGTGCTGCTGCGCGCGCGGGCCCGGCAGGACCAGGTGCAGGCCCGGCTGGCCGAGCTGGACGACCAGCTGGCCGGGGCGGCCGAGCCGGCGGTGCTGCGCCGCGAGCTGGACGACCACGCGCGGCTGCGCCGGGCGCTGGAGGAGTCGGCGGCGGCGGTGCGGGGCGGCCGGGACGCCGCCCGGCGGGCCCGGGCGGCGGTGGACGCCGCCGAGGAGCGGCTGCGGGCGACCTGGCGGGCGTTCGACGCGACCCGTGACGGGCTGGCCCGGTTCGGGCCGCCGACGGCGGACCGGGAGGACCTGGGCGCCGCGTGGGCCGCCCTGACCGGATGGGCCGGCGAGGAGTCGGCACGTCGCCGCGCGGAGCGGGCCGGGCGGGCCGCGGCGGTGGCGCAGGCCGAGGCGGTGGCCGCCGGCGTCGGCGAGCGCATCGCGGGTTTCCTCGCCGCCGCCGGGCTGCCGCCCACCGACGATCCGCTACGCGCCACCGACCGCGCCCTGGAACGGGCCGAGGCCGACCTGCGCGAGCTGGAACGGCGCCGGGAGCAGGCGGGTGACCTGCGCGAGCAGCGGGCCGGGTACGAGCGCGAGGCGCAGGTGGCGCGGGCCCTCGCGGGGCACCTGCGGGCCAACAACTTCGAGCGGTGGCTGCTCGCCGAGGCGTTGGACCTGCTGGTCGACGGCGCCTCGGGCATCCTGCGGGAGCTTTCCGGCGGGCAGTACGACCTGGTGCACGACAAGGGCGAGTTCTTCGTGGTGGACCACCACGACGCGGGGCTGCGCCGGGGTGTGCGCACCCTGTCGGGCGGCGAGACCTTCCAGGCGTCGCTGGCGCTGGCGCTGGCGTTGTCGGAGCAGCTCGCCGGGTTGTCCACGACGGCGGCGAGCCTGGAGTCGATCGTGCTGGACGAGGGCTTCGGCACGCTCGACGCGGCCACCCTCGACACGGTGGCCGCCACGCTGGAGAATCTGGCCGCCCGGGGCGACCGGATGGTCGGGGTGGTCACCCACGTGCCGGCCCTGGCCGAACGCATCCCGGTGCGCTTCGAGGTCAGCAAGGACGCCCGGTCGGCGCGCGTCGAACGGACCGGCCGGTGAGCGGGGCCCCGGCGCGCGCGACGGGAGGTCCGCTGCGGTGACCGATCCCCGGTTCTTCGTCGACGCGTGGGATCCGGCCTACGGCGCCTCGTTCGAGGCGGCGGGCGGCGGCGGTCCCGCGGCGCCGAGCAGCGCCCAGGTCGACGCGGACGCCGAGCTGCCGGCGGTCGACTGGCGGGCGATCGGGCCGCGTCCCGGCGTACGGGCCCCCGACGTGGTGCTGCTCGTCGACGGGGTGCGCCGGATCGACGCGAGCGTGTGGACGGCGGAGGACGACGGGGCGTCCTTCCCGGGCCTGGCCGCCTCGTACGCCGCCGGGGTGGTCCGCTGCGACCTGGAGCGCGGCGCGGCGCAGCTGGCCGGCGCGCGGGTCGGCCGGGGCCTGTTCACGGCCAGTCCCTCGGCGGTGGACGTGGTGGCCGGCAGCGTCCGCTACCCGGTGCACCGGGTCAGCGGCACGGGCGAGCTGAACAAGCTCCCGGCCGCCGTGCAGGGGCCGCTGACCGCGCTCGAGGTGGAGGTCTCGGGGGCGGCCCGCACGGACGGCGACCTGCTGGTGGTCGACGGCCCGCTGCGCAACCGGCGGCAGCTGCCGCGCACGGTCGGCTACATCAAGACCCAGCACAGCCAGTACCTGGACGCCCGGCTGACCGCCGTGGTCACTCAGTTGGCGGCCGGTGAGCGCTCCCCGGTGTTCAAGCTCGGTACGGCCTGGGGCGGCTGGTCGTGGTATCTGCGGCTGCCGGTGGCTCTCGGGGCGCCGTGGGCGGGCATCGTCCGGATGGAGTGCTCCGCCGAGCTGAGCGTCGACGAGGCGGTGGGGCTGGCCGACCTGTCGCTGGTCACGCTGCCCCGTTTCGCCTCCACCCCCTACAAGGACCCGCGGGCGCCGCAGAACCTGATCCCGATCGCCGGCCTGGAGCGCCGGCTGCGGGCGCTGCTCGGCGACGCGCGGCTGCTGCACCGGGTGCTCACCGCCGCCGCCCGGGGACGGCGCTGATGGGACGCAAGCGGGCGGCCGACACGGTGACCGCGCGGGTGGACACCGGCCAGGCCGAGCTGGTGCCCGATCCGGACCGGCCGGGATCGTGGACGCTGCTGCTGGACGGCGCCCCGCAGTCGCACGTGGACCTGGCCGACCCCACGCACCTGGAGTTCGAGTACGTCCGGCGGCTCGCCGCCGCGATCGACCTGGTGGCGCCGGCCGGCGCGCCGCTGCGGGTGCTGCACCTCGGCGGCGGCGCGCTGACCCTGCCCCGCTACGTGTCGGCCACCCGGCCCGGCTCCACCCAGCGGGTGGTCGAGGTGGACGGCGCGCTGGTGGAGCTGATCCGTCAGGCCCTGCCCTGGCAGCCGGATCCCCGGCTCAAGGTGCGGGTGACCGACGCCCGCGCGGTGCTGGCCGCCAGCCGGGACGCCAGCTACGACGTCGTGGTGGCCGACGTCTTCGCCGGTGCCCGTACCCCAGCCCACCTGACCTCGGTGGAGTACGCCGCCGAGGTGGCCCGGGTGCTGCGGCCCACCGGTTTCCACCTGGCGAACGTCGCCGACGGCCCGCCGCTGCGCCACGCCCGGGCGCAGGTCGCCACCCTCCGGTCGGTGCTGCCCCGGGCCTGCCTCGTCGGCGACGCGGCGGTGCTGCGCGGGCGGCGCTACGGCAACCTGGTGCTGGTGGCCGGCCGGGTCGAGCCGCCGGTGCCGGAGCTGACCCGGCGCGCCGCCGGGGACTGGTTCCCCGGCCGCGTGCTGGCCGGCGGGGAACTCGACCGCTTCGCGGGCGGGGCGCCGGTCGTCCGCGACGCCGACGCCACCGACTCGACCCCGCCGCCGCCCGGGATCTTCTCCGTGCGCCGCTGAGCGGAACCCGCTCCGTGCGCCGTCGGGCGGGGTGCCCACGCCGTGCGCGGGTGCGGCGGTTGCGGAAGCGACGGGCGGCGCGGAAGCGACGGGCGCCGGTCCGGCGGGTGCGGGAGCGGAATCTTTTCCGCGTGCCGTTGATCCGTTCGCGTGGGCGCTGCGTACCCACGGGCGGCCGTGCCCGTGGGAGGCGGCCGATGTCATCGGACACCCGGAGGTCTGCATGCACGCGGTGGCGGCCGGTTGGCACGGCGACAGGGCGCGACCGGACTGGATGTCCGCGCGGTCCCAGTCCCGGCCGGACGCGGCGGCACGCGGGGTCGACGCCCGCCAGGCGCCTCACCAGAATGGGCCGGTGACGCCGAAATCCGCCCCGGGGCGCCACCAGGCGGCACCGTCCACCGAGGCGGGTCACTCGGATCGACTGATCCGGCTGCTCTACGCCGAGCACGCCGGGCCGCTGCTGGCGTTCGTCATGCGGCTCACCGGCGGCGACCGGCAGCGGGCGGAGGACATCGTCCAGGAGACGCTGCTGCGGGCGTGGCGCAACGCGCACCGGCTGGGCGTGCAGGGGCAGGGCTCGCTGCGGCCGTGGCTGGTCACGGTGGCGCGGCGGATCGCCATCGACGAGCACCGCAGCGTGCAGGCCCGGCCCGCCGAGACGTACGACCGGGACCTCACGGCGTTCGCCGAGGCGGACAGCACCGACCGGGTGCTGCGCACGATGACGGTGGCGGACGCGCTGCGTACGCTGAGCCAGTCGCACCGGGAGATCCTGGTGGCCACGTACTTCCGGGGTCGGACGGTGCCGGAGGCGGCCGAGGAGCTGGGCCTTCCGCTCGGCACCGCCAAGTCGCGGGTCTACTACGCGCTGCGCGCGCTGCGCACGGCTCTGCAGGAACGGGGGGTGACGGAATGAGCCGGGCGGACCACATGGACGTCGCGGCGTACGCGCTCGGCGTGCTGGACGAGCGCGACACGGAACGGTTCGAGGAGCACCTCGCCACCTGCTGGGCGTGCGCCGCCGAGCTGGAGACGATGGTGCCGGTCGTGGGCCTGCTCTCCGACATCGACGGCGAGACGATGGCCGCGCTGGAGCAGACCCGCACCGACCCGGCCCTGCTGGACCGGACACTGGTCGCGGTCCGCGCCCACCGGCGGCGCAACCGGTTCCGGCAGTTGCTCGCCACGGCGGCGGCGGTGCTGGTCCTCGGTGGGGCGACCGGGCTCGGCTTCGCCAGCATCGCCGGCGACAGTGCCCCCGAGGTGGTGGCCGAGCCGACCGCCACCGCGCAGGTCGCCCCGCCGACGGTCAGCCGCTCCAGCGATCCGAACGACCCGGACATCGGCGGGACGCTGCCGGAGGGCGACCCGGTCAACGTCGTCGACCCGACCACCGGCGTCGAGGCGACCTTCTTCGTCGTGTCGAAGGACTTCGGCACGGGCGTGGACTTCATCCTCGCCAAGCTGCCCGGGCCCCGGACGTGCCGGCTCGTCGTGGTGCGGAAGAACAACAGCACCGAGGTGGTCTCCACCTGGTCGGTGCCCGGCACCGGGTACGGCACCAACGCGCGCCCCGACAAGCTGAGCCTGTCGGCGTCGACGTCGACGCGGCTCGACGACATCAAGCAGTTCCAGGTGCAGTCGGTGGATGCCGGCGGGGTGGCGAGCCCGCTGGTCACGGTGCAGATGTAGCACCCCTCGCGGAATCGACGCCGGTCAGCCCGCACGACCGGCGTCGATTCCGCGTGCCGTTTCCACGAATGCCATTGACGGAAACCGCACTCGTCGCGGGAAACGGATTTCCGGCCCGTACGGTTCAACGATTTCCCGTGACATCGACCACGCTTTCGCATTCAACCTTGACAACGCTCTAGCCGTATTGACCGGTGAACCGCATCAACGAGGAGGGCACGTGGCACAGATGAAGCGAACCGTCATCGTGGCGAGCGCGATGGTCGCGTTGACGGCCTGCGCTCCCGCCGGTTACGAGGGGGCGAACCCGGGCGCGGCCAACCCGGTCGCCGTGACCGCCGCCGAACCCACCGCGGCGGCCGAGCCCTCGGTCTCGCCGTCCCCGGCCGCCGACGCGCCGCCCGCCGACGCGGACCTGACCGAGGAGCTCAACGGCCGGAAGGTCGCCCGGATGGGCAGCGTGGTCACCGACCAGGACGGGTGGATCCTCTACCGCTTCGACAAGGACACCAACGACCCGCCCTCGTCGAACTGCGTCGACAAGTGCGCCCAGTTGTGGCCCCCGGCGCTGACCGACGGCGACCCGGAACTCAACGGCGTCTCCGACGACAAGGTCGGCACCGTCACCCGCCAGGACGGCACCCGGCAGATCACCCTCGACGGCTGGCCGCTCTACCGCTACGTCGGGGACAAGAAGCCCGGCCAGTGGAAGGGGCAGGGCGTCGGGGGCACCTGGTTCGTGGTCGCGCCGGACGGCAGGAAGAACCTGAGCTGCCTGCCGCCGGGCACCCCGAAGCCGGTCGCCCCGCCGTCCGACGACAAGGCCGGGCAGGGCGACTCGGACTACTCGTACTGACGTCACGGTCCCGGTGGCCGGTCCCGGCAGGGTCGGTCGCCGCCCCGGGACCGGCGACGGCACCGGGCCGGCGTGCGCCCGGCGGTGTCGCCGGTCACGGGGCGGGGACGTGACAGCATGTGCGGGTGACCGGGACCGAACCCACCGCGCGTCGGGAGCTGCGCCCGCCCGCCGGGTACCGGCTGGCCGCGTCGGTCCGGGCGCTGACCTTCAGCCCGTACGACCCCTGTGCGCGCGTCGCGGCCGGCACGTTCTGGTGGGCCGCCCGCACCCCGGACGGTCCGGCCACCCTCGCCCTGCGGCCGGCCGGCGGCGCCCTGCTCGCCGAGGGCTACGGCCCGGGTGCCGACCGGGTGGTGCAGTGGGCGGACGCGGTCGCCGGGCTCCGCGACGACGTGAGCGGGTTCGGGGCGCTCGCCGCCGCCCACCCCGTGGTGGCGCGGCTCGCGGCCCAGCACCAAGGGCTGCGCATGCCCGCCACCGGGCAGGTCTTCCGCCAACTGCTGCGGGCGGTCTTCGAGCAGAAGGTGACCGGCAAGGAGGCCTACCGGGCGTACGCGGCGACGGTGCGGCACTTCGCCGAGGCGGCGCCCGGGCCGATGCAGCCGCTGCTGCTGCCGCCGGAGCCGGCGGCGGTGGCGGCCACCCCGTACTGGGTGTTCCACCCGTTCGGCGTGGAGCAGCGCCGGGCCGAGACGCTGCGCCGCGTGGCGGCCGTCGCCGACCGGCTGGAGCACTGCGCGGACTCCGCCGAGGCCACCCGCCGGCTCACCGCCGTCGCCGGCATCGGCCCGTGGACCGCCGCCGAGGTGGTGCGCATCGCGTACGGGGACCCGGACGCCGTCAGCGTCGGCGACTTCCACGTGCCGAACACGGTGGCCTGGGCCCTCGCGGGCGAGCCGCGCGGAGACGACGCCCGGATGCTGGCCCTGCTGGAGCCGTTCCGGGGGCACCGGGGGCGGGTCTGCGTGCTGCTGGCGGCCGGTGGCGTCCAGGCGCCGAAGTACGGTCCGCGGATGCCGATCCGCTCCTTCGCCCGGTTCTGACCGGGTCCCGCCGCCGGCGTCGCGGCGGCGGATGCCGCACGCCGACGGGTGACGACGGTGCGGGTCAGGGTCGGGCGCAGAGGCGGCGCAGGGTGCGGCCGAGCCACCAGGCGTACGCCCGCTGGAAGGCCCGACCGGCCGGCCCCGCGGCGCGCATGACCCAGCGGTCCGGCCGGCTGAACGCGACCACCTCGAACCAGACGTGGCCGGCGGCGTCGCGGCTGACCACGAACGCCTCCTCGCCGCGCGCCGGGTGCCCGGGCAGCGTGCCGTACCCGAAGCCGGCCCGCCGCCCGTCGTCGACGGCCCAGACCACCTCGCAGGGCGCGGCCAGCCGCAGCGGGCCGACGCCCAGCCCGGAGACCACCCGGACCCCGGGCGCGGCGCGCTCGGCGGCGGCGTCGATCCGGATGCCGGCCGCCCGGTGCAGGCGCCAGCCGAGCACGGCGTCCCCGGCCGCCGGGAAGCAGGAGTCGGGCAGCCGGACCCGGTGCCGCACGTGCCGCCAGCCGGCCGGCAGCTCGCCGGTCTCGGTGGCGCCGACGTGCGGATAGGTCAGTGCCGGCACGGCGCACCCCCACGGCTCGACGGGACACCGCCAGCGTACGGGCGGTGCGGGCGGCCCGCCCGGCGGCCTGTGGTTGGCTGTCGGGGTGATCATCGAGCCGCGCATCGCCCCCGCCGACGTCACGGACGCCGGCGAGATCCTCACCGTGCAGCGCGCCGCGTACCTCACCGAGGCCCAGCGCTACGCCGACCCGTTCCTGCCCCCGCTGACCGAGACCCTGGACGAGGTGCGGGCCGCGCTGGCGGGCCCGGCGACGGTGCTCACCGCCCGGCTCGGCGACCGGCTGGTCGGCTCCGTGCGGGCGCACGTCGACGGCGACACCGCGCACGTCGGCCGGCTCTCCGTCGCCCCGGACCAGCAGGGCCGGGGCGTCGGCGGGCGGCTTTTGCGCGCGGTGGAGGCGGCCTGCGCCGCCCGGGTGCGCCGCTTCGCGCTCTTCACGGGCGCCGACAGCGCGCAGAACCTGCGCCTGTACCAGCGGCACGGCTACCGCGTGGTGGGGCACCGGCCGGACCCGAACGGCATCCGGCTCGCCCTGCTGGAGAAGGCGGTCAGTCCCGCTCGCAGCGACGCCTGAGCCCGTCGGCCTCCATCCGCAGGTAGCGGCGCATCAGGTCGCCGTAGAGCCAGCCGACGAGCCCGGCGAGCGGCCCGGACTGCGTGATGGCCAACTCGACGCGGCTGCGCCCGTCGGGCAGCGGCAGCACCCGGTGCTCGCCGAGCGTGCGCACCCCCGGGCTGCCCGAGACCCAGGAGAACGACCGGCCCTCAACCAGTTCGGTGACCCGCCACACCGCCGGTCGCAGCTTCGGCTGCGCGAGCCGGGCGGTGGCGCCCACCGCGAGCGGTCCCGCCTCCCCCCGGAGCGCCCGACGCACCGAGGGCGTCCACTCCGGCCACCGCTCGACGTCGACCAGCACCGCCCAGACCCGTCCCGCCTCGGCGGCCACCTCCGTACCGGCCTCGAACCGCATCGCGCCCCCTCCCCGTGTCGGCGCCCGGCGGCGCCGCTGCCAGTCTCGACGACGCCGCGTGCGGGATCGTGACGAGGCACCCGCCGGCCGGGTCCGGGTCCGCCGGCGCACAGGGGTGCCGGGTCGGCCGCCCGCCGGGTGTCCGCCGGGCTCGGCCGCCGCCGGGTCAGGCGGCCTCGCGCAGGTCGGCCAGCCCGAGGGGGGTACGCCGGCGCAGCAGTTCCTCCAGCTCCGCCACCGAGCCGGCCTCGCCGAGCACGTCCTTGCCCCCGCCGAACTGGCGGGGATAGCGGCGCACCAGTCGGTACCGGTAGCGGCCCCGGATCAGCTCGACGCTCACCCGCCACCGCCCGCAGCACCCGCAGACCCACTCCGACATCCCGCGAAGGTAGCCCTGACCTGCGCTTTCATGATTCGCCCGGTGCGGTACGAGCGGCGCGCGGCCGGACACGCCGCCCGCCGCGCGGACGTGATCTGCCTCACGACTGTCGGTGCGGTCTGGTTGACTGGTCGCCGTGAAGCTGCCGATCAGTCCGCCGGTCGAGCCGATGCTGGCCAAGAGCGTCCCGCGGATCCCCACCGCGCCGGGGATGACCTACGAGCCGAAGTGGGACGGCTTCCGGTGCATCGTGTTCCGCGACGGCGACGAGGTGGAGCTCTCCAGCCGGGGCGGCAAGTCGATGACCCGCTACTTCCCCGAGGTGGTCGAGCAGGCCCGCCGCCAGTTGCCCGAGCGGTGCGCGGTCGACGGCGAGCTGATCGTGATCCGGCGCGACGGGCCGGGCGGGCAGCCCCGGCTGGACTTCGAGCTGCTGGCCCAGCGCGTCCACCCGGCCGCGTCCCGGGTGAGGATGCTGGCCGAGACCACGCCGGCCGACTTCGTCGCCTTCGACCTGCTCGCCCTCGACGACGAGACGCTGCTCGACGAGCCCTATCCGCGGCGCCGGGCCCGGTTGGAGTCGGCGCTGGCCGGGGTCCGGCCGCCGGTCCACGTCACGCAGGTCACCACGGACGTCGACACCGCGCACCGCTGGTTCGACGTCTTCGAGGGCGCCGGCCTGGACGGTCTGATCGCCAAGCCGGCCGACCTGCCCTACGAGCCGGGCAAGCGGCTCATGTTCAAGGTCAAGCACGCCCGCACGGCCGACGTGGTGGTGGCCGGCTTCCGCTGGCACAAGTCGGGCCCGGTGGTCGGCTCGCTCCTGCTCGGCCTCCACGACGACGACGGGGTCCTGCACCACGTCGGGGTGAGCGCGTCGTTCACGATGGCCCGCCGCGCGGAGCTGCTGGAGGAGCTGGAGCCCTACCGTGACGTCGGCGCCGACCACCCGTGGGTGCACGGCGACCACGAACGCGGCCAGCGTCTCCCCGGCGGGGTGAGCCGCTGGACGGGCGCCCGCAACCTCGAGTGGGAGCCGCTGCGCCCCGAGCTGGTGGTCGAGGTCGGCTACGACGCCATGGAGGGCGACCGGTTCCGGCACACCGCCCGGTTCGTCCGCTGGCGGCCCGACCGCGAACCGCAATCCTGCCGCTACGACCAGCTCGACCGGCCCGTACGGTTCGATGTGGACCAGGTGCTGCGCGGCGATCCCACGGTGACCGTGGAGTCCGCCGCCGGTGCGGCCTAGCCTGGCCGTCGACCCGATCACGGAGGCTCGCTCGTGACCCGCACCCCCGACCGGATCCGCCGGTTCCGGCTCACCCTCGCCGGGCTGGCCGCCGCCGCGCTGGTCGCCGCCGGCTGCACCCTTCCGGCGATCGCGCCCCGGACGGAGGCCGGCGGCGAGGCCGCCGCCCCCGGCACGGCGCCCACCTGGCGGGCCTGCCCGGAGGTGGCCGAGGAGCTGGTCGGGCGCGGCGCGCCGGGCATGCGCTACGAGTGCGCGCGGATCAAGGTGCCGCGCGACTGGGGCACGGGCGCGGGCGGCGGGGCGAGCACCGGCCCGGGCGCCGGACAGACCTTCGAGATCGCGCTGCTGCGGGCCCGGTCGGCCAAGCAGCGCGACCGGATCGGGTCGCTGGTGATCAACCCGGGCGGGCCCGGCGGCTCCGGCGTGGACACCGCCGTCTACCTCTCCTTCGGCCCGAGTTTCGGCGGCCTGCCCGCCTCGATCACCGACCGGTTCGACATCGTCGGCTTCGACCCGCGCGGGGTGTCCCGCTCCAGCCCGGTCAAGTGCATCCCCGACGCCGAGCTGGACGCCAGCTTCGGCTACGACCCCGACCCGGCGAGCCAGGAGTCGTTCGACGGCTTCGTCGCGCTCAGCCGGAAGATCGGGCGTGGCTGCGGCGACCGCTACGGCGACCAGTTGCCGCTCTACGGCACCGAGCAGGCCGCCCGGGACATGGACGCGGTCCGCGCCGCCGTCGGCGACGACAAGCTGACCTACCTCGGCTACTCCTACGGCACCCTGCTCGGGGCCACCTACGCCCAGCTCTACCCGCAGCGGGTGCGGGCGCTGGTCCTCGACGGCGCGGTCGACCCGCGACAGGGCCTGATCGCCGGCTCGGAGGGCCAGGCCAAGGGCTTCGAGCGGGCCTTCGGCAACTTCACCACGTGGTGCGCGGCCAACGCCGGGCGCTGCCCGATCGCCCCGGACGCCCGGGCCGCGGTCACCTCGGCGATCGACAAGGCGCGGGTGTCCCCGGTACGCGGGGACGACGGCCGGGAGGCCACCGCGGGCTGGGTCTTCTACGCGATCATCTCGTCGCTCTACACCGAGTCGGGGTGGCAGGAGCTGGCCGTCGCCATCGACAAACTGGAGGGCGGCGACCCGGGCGACGTGTTCCGCCTCGCCGACGCGTACGCCGACCGGGACGCCGACGGGCACTACTCGAACATGTTCGACGCCAACCTGGCGGTCAACTGCGCCGACGAGGAGGAGAAGCCGAGTCGGGAGCGGATCCGGCAGCTCCAGTCGCAGTGGCGGGCGAAGTACCCGCTGTTCGGGCCGGCCCTGGCCGTCGGCCTGCTCTCCTGCGCCGAGTGGCCCGGCGGTCGCGACCCGTACCCGACGGGCCGGGCCGACGGGGCGCCGCCGATCCTGGTGGTGGGCACCACCGGCGACCCCGCGACGCCCTACGAGCAGACCCCGGCGCTGGCCGCGATGCTGGGCGTGGGCCGGGTGCTCACCTGGGAGGGCGAGGGGCACACCGCGTACCCGCAGACCTCCTGCATCACCGAGGCGGTCGACGCCTACCTGATCGACCTGACCGTGCCCAGGGAGGGGCTGCGCTGCCCGGCCCGCTGACCGGCCGCTCCGGCGGCAGGTCGGGCAGGTCGACGCCCTGCCGGGCGGCCATCTCCTCCAGCAGCGCCCGCATCCGGCGCACGTCGGCCTTGAGCTGCTCCTGCTCCTCGTGCTCGAAGGCGTCGTCGTCGACGATGAGCTGGCTGGCGAAGTGCGCCGTGATCAACGGGATGACCAGCAGCACCATGGTGGAGATGAGCAGCGCGGCGAGGGTGCGGCCCTGCCAGCTCACCGGCGAGATGTCGCCGTAGCCGACGGTGGACGCGGTCACCACCGCCCACCAGACGGCGTCCGCCGGGCTACGGTTCTCCACGTGGCCGTAGATCACGCCGGCCACCACGATCATCAACAGGTACGAGATGATCAACGTACGGGGCGAGTTGGCGAACCAGACCAGCCCCCGGTAGATCAACCGGAACGGCAGCAGCAGGACGTCCATGGACAGTCATGTTGCCCCCCGTACGCGAGCGCTGCCCGCCCATCGGTCCGGCTCACTGTGCCACGCTGGCGGTATGAGTGACGTGATCTTCCGTGAGGCCGTCCGCGGCGACCTGCCCGCCGTGATCGCCCTGCTCGCCGACGACGTGCTCGGCAGGACCCGCGACTTCACGGAGGTCGACGCCGCGTACGAGAAGGCGTTCGCCGACATCGACGCCGACCCGCGCAACCAGCTGATCGTGGCCGACGCGGACGGTGAACTGCTCGGCTGCATGCAGCTCACCTACATCCCCGGCCTGGGCCGGCACGGCGCGGAGCGGCAGCTGATCGAGGCGGTCCGGGTCCGCTCCGACCTACGCGGGCGGGGCCTCGGCCGGCAGATGATCACCTGGGCGGTCGACCAGGCGAAGCAGCGTGGCTGCGCCCTGGTCCAGCTCACCACCGACAAGACGCGCCAGGACGCCCACCGCTTCTACGTCAACCTCGGCTTCCTCCCCACCCACGAGGGCATGAAACTCCCCCTCTAGCCCACGCCCCACGCCCCACGCCCCACGCCCCACGCCCCACGCCCCACGCCCCACGCCCCGGCGATCATGCAGTTGTGGCGCCCCACAAAGGGTGCAAAGTGGTGAATAGGTCCCACCACAACTGCATGATCGACGCGAGCGGGGCGGCGGGCGGGGCGGCGGGGCGGGGGCGGGCG